>JBAWYY010000156.1:0-6560 GCA_037143285.1 Alphaproteobacteria bacterium
TGCTCGGCCAGCGCGACGCCATTGATACCGCGTGGAAACTTGCGGACGGGCGAGTGATTGCACTCGACCTTAAGCGCATGCCAAATGATCAATGGCTTGCTTCCCACCGCGACATCACGGACCAACGTAGCGCCGAACGAAAACTGGCCGAAAGCGAGCAGCGCTTCCGCGACTTCGTTTCGACCGCCTCCGATTGGGTTTGGGAAACCGATGCCGATCATCGCTACACCTATGTCAGCCCGGAGTTTGCCCAACTGGCCGGCCGTAGTGTGGAAAACCTCATCGGTGCGACCCGCCTCGACATGGCGATCACCGAGGAAGATCGCGCCGTCTTGGAAGCCCACCGCGAAGATCTCGCGGCTCGCCGGCCATTTCAAAACCTCACTTATCGTCTGCGGACGCCTGATGGGCGCGTCGTTTGGAAACGCGCCTCCGGCATTCCGCGCTTTGATCGGCGCGGTCAATTTCTCGGCTATCGGGGAACTGGAACCGATGTAACAGTTGAGCAGGAAAGCAAAGCAAAAGCTCGTCTACATGAGGAAAAGCTGCGCGATTTCCTCGATACCGCCTCCGATTGGACCTGGGAAAGCGATCGAGACCACCGAATCGTCAGCCTGTCGAAAGCCTATGAGGCGAATGGCGTCTTCAGCGTCTCCAGCATGCTGGGCCAGCGTCGCGATGAACATCCCATTCTCGAGGAATACCGCGAGCGGATGGCGGACTATAACGCGACACTCGATGCGCGCCTGCCGCTCAGAAACTTTGTCTACGGCGTGAAGCGCGCGGATGGTTCTGCCCACTATGTCCGAGTTTCGGGCAACCCCGTGTTTGACGAGAACGGCGAATTCATCGGCTATCGCGGCACCTCCACCAATGTGACCCGCGAAGTGGAAACGCAAATCCACTTGAATGCCAGCTACGAACGGTTTCGCGATTTTGCCGAGTCGGCCTCCGATTGGTTTTGGGAGACCGATTCTGAGCACCGCTATATCGACCCCATGATTTTTCTCGGCCGTAAGCCGGGTTTCGGGTCAAAGGCCTATGTCGGCCATCGTCGGATTGATCTGCCTCTCATTCCGGAAGACCGCCCCGCCCTTGAGCGGCATATGGAGGATCTTGCGGCCCAACTGCCTTTTGAAGGGCTTGAATATCGTGTGCCGGAAGAGAACGGCTCGATAAGCTGGCTGCGGGTGCGCGGCAAACCCATCTACAGCGTCGACGGCCGTTTCCTCGGCTACCGCGGATCAGCGCGCGATATCACAGCAGAAAAGCAGCGCGAGTTGTCGGAAAAAGCCCGCCACCAGGCCTTGGCGGCGGCTGCGGAGCGAGCAACCGAGCTCACGCTAACCCTCAGCCATATCACCCAGGGCATCACGATGTTTGATGCCAAGGGCTGCCTCATCCTGTGGAACGATCGATATGTCGAGCTTCTTGGTCTCGACGCGTCTCGCCTGCGGGTTGGGATGCATGCTTCGGAGTTGGTTGCTCTTCGGATCGAGGTGCAGGCTTTCCGCGAGGAGACCGGATCTAAGTTGGATAGTTTCCTTGATCGTATCGCCAGGGGCGAGACGGAGAGAGAGACAAGAACGACCTCTGGCGGTCGCTCCATCGAAACAATCAGCTCTCCGGTTCGGGGCGGTGGCTGGGTGTCGACCCACGAGGACATCACGGAACGCGCCAGCTTGATGGAGCGACTCATTGCGTCCAGCAACGCAGAAGCTAGCCGGTCGCGGCAGCTTCGCCTGACGCTTGAGCATATGAACCATGGACTGACCATGTTCGATGCCAATCATCGACTGGTCGTCTGGAACGACCAGTTCGCCGGCATGTTCGAATTGGCTCCTGAAGACATCCTGACCGGAATGCATGCACTCGAAATCATCGAGATGCAGCAGCGCAATGGTTCCCATGCGCAAAGCCCCGCCGACACGCTTGCCGCCGCTCACGCTAGTTTTCAGCGTGGAGAGGCCGTGAAATCTACCCATCATCGCCCGTCAGGCCGAACCATTAGTTCGCAGTCGAACCCCATCCCGGGTGGCGGCTGGGTGTCGTTGCACGAGGATGTGAGCGAACGGGTTCGGGCCGTTGAGCGGATCAATCACGCCGCTCTCCACGACGGGCTGACCGGTCTCGCTAATCGTGTCGCGCTAAAGCAAGAAATCCAGCTGCAACTGGAGCGACGCGCGACCCTGGACGACCCGCATTTCAGCGTCATGCTGATCGATCTCGACCGGTTCAAATATGTGAATGATACCTTCGGTCATGCCGTCGGGGACGCCGTCTTGCGGTGTGTGTCCGAACGCATGAAGGCGAGCGTCCGCACAGATGACATCGTGTCGCGCTTGGGCGGCGACGAATTCGCGATCCTCTACAGGCCCGGCGAACATCATCGAGAGTCCTCCATAGCGATCGCGACGCGCTTACTGCAGGTTCTAAGCTCGCCCTTTGAGGTGGACGGACGTCAAGTCGTGCTGGGGGCCAGTATAGGCATCGCACTTGCGCCGGAACACGGCAAGGATGTCGACGAATTGATGCGCAATGCCGACGCAGCTCTCTACAAGGTGAAGGGCCATACGCGAAATGCATTCCGTATTTTCGATGAGGAAATCGAGCGTGAAGCGTCGGCTCGGCGCGACTTGGAGGCGGACCTCAGAATAGCCGTGTCGAATATGGAATTCGACCTCGCCTTCCAGCCGCTCGTGGAACTGTCCACACGCAAGGTCAATACGGTCGAGACACTTCTGCGCTGGCGGCATCCGGTTCGCGGCGCCGTTTCGCCCGCCATCTTTGTCCCGATTCTGGAATCAAGTGGGCTCATCAATACTGTTGGGGATTGGGTTATCGCAAAGGCCTGCGAGGAGGCCCGCAGATTGCCGCCTGACGTACGTGTCGCGGTGAATGTTTCGCCAGTCCAGATGCGAAATCGTAGCCTGTTAGATGTCGTTGTTCCCGCACTTCTGCGCTCAAATCTCAGCCCGGGTCGGCTTGAAATTGAAGTGACGGAATCAGTGCTCTTGGAAGATGACAAAGACCTCTTGGCCGACCTTCACCGGCTACGCGAGCTCGGCGTGACAATTGCGCTTGATGATTTCGGAACGGGCTACTCATCCCTGAGCTATCTGCGCATGTTCCCCTTCGATAAACTGAAGATCGACCGCTCGTTTGTTACTGATTTAGGCGTCCGAGAGGATTGTACCGCGATCGTCTGCTCGGTCATCGGACTTGCAAAGAGTTTGAACGTGACCTCAGTTGCTGAGGGTATTGAGACTGAAGATCAAGCGCTGCTCTTGCGCGCCGCCGGATGTGATCTTGGCCAGGGCTATTTGTTCTCCCGGCCGGTGCCGATGGACGACATCGTGTCACGTATTGCCGAGGGGACATTGATTCCGGACATGGCGAGGCTCATCGCATGATCGGCCCTCTTCTCCTTGACGCTGACAAGATCGTTGCAAGTGAAGACGCCCGTGCGGCGGGTCGCGTGCTTGAGGCGGTTGTTCATCTTGCGCGGCATAACGGCGCGCTGAGTGGCGAAAGCGGGATCGCCGAATATGAAGATGCGCTGTTTCGGCTCACGCTCCAAGCGGACGAACGCGCACGTCAGGCCATGTCGCTTCTTCTCACTGATTTGTCTCTCTTCCCAATTCGCCTGACCACCCTTCTCGCAGCAGATGACGCCGTAACAGTGGCATCCCCCATTTTGACTGCCGCCCTTTGCCTGGAGGATCGCGTCCTCATTGATTGTTCTACCTACCAATCGCTGGACCATCGTGTGGCAATTGCGAAACGCTCGGTCCTAAGCGAGCCGGTAACAGAGGTTCTCGTCGATCGGAGCGAACACTTGGTGCTGCGGACGGTTGTGAATAATCTGGGCGCACGTTTCTCCCAAAAAGGCTTCTCCCGCATCATCGACAACGCCGCGGCGGATGAATCTTTAGCGCTTGCTGTGGCGGCCCGTTCGGATCTTCCTCGGCACCATTTCGTGCGCCTCGTTGCCGTTGTACCAGTCGGCCTTAAGCAAATTCTTGGCAGCCGTTTCCTCGGCGAAAACGTAAGCGCGACGTCAGCGATCTCCGTACCGGTCACGCCAGAGTGTCTCACTCCAAGCGACCAGCAAGCTGCTTTTGCAGCGTTTGATCGAGATTATGGAGAAATGGTCATCGATGAACATGCTGTCGAGTGCGCCGCGAGACAACATCACGTTGATGCGGTGGCAGTAATGCTTTCGCGCTTGGGGCAAACCGATTTTCATCGCGCGAGGGAAATAATCGCCGATTCAAAGCTCGAACCCCTGCTCATTCTCGCGCGCGCGGCTGGCTTGTCCTGGGCGACCACAAGACTGATCCTTTCGTTGAGGAATGGCGGTCTGGGTTCTTCAATGAGCGACATCGATCACGCTATCGTTAGCTTTGAGCGGATAAAGCCAACGATTGCGAAGCAAGTTCTGGCACTACGCACCAATAGCGCGATCCACAATCAAACTCTTGCGCGTTCTTAATCGTCGCGACGACGCCTGACGAAGAGCGGTCCGACCTTGCCGAGCGGCGACCCGGCGGCTACACCGCGTCGCCATGCCAACAAGCTCCACGTCTGGGACGTTTCCCCTCGAACTCTCGGTAATTGTGCCGACCTATAACGAGCGCGACAATGTGCCCGAATTGTTTTCGCGGCTCATTCGGGCGCTTGAGGGCGTCGCTTTTGAAATGATCGTCGTGGACGACAACAGTCCGGACGGAACAGCAGCTGTCGCAAAAAGCCTATCGCTGGCGGATCCCCGCGTGCGGTGTTTACGTCGTGTCGGGCGGCGGGGCCTGGCAGGCGCCTGTATCGAAGGCATGCTGGCAAGTGCGGCACCGGTTGTTGCGGTCATTGATGCGGACCTCCAGCATGACGAGACCATATTGCCGGCGATGCTTGCCGCGATCCGCGCCGATCACGACTTGGTGGTCGGAAGTCGCAACATCGCGGGCGGATCTATGGACGAAGGCCTCTCGCGATTTCGACGACAAGTCTCAAACCTTGGCCGCAAACTCACTGATTTTGTCCTGAAGGCCCCTTTGTCTGATCCGATGTCGGGCTTTTTCATGATCAGACGCGACCTTATCGAAGAGATCGCGCCGAGACTGTCGACGGACGGTTTTAAGATCCTCGCTGATATCGTGGCATCCCTCCCAAATGCCCCGCGGGTCGCCGAGATTGCTTATACATTCCGCGAACGCCTCCACGGGCAAAGTAAACTTGACGCCCGTGTGGCTCTCGATTTTCTCGGATTTGTCGCCAATAAGATCAGCGGAGGCATTATACCGATCCGCTTTGTGACATTTGCCTTGGTCGGGGCAACCGGTCTTCTCGTCCATCTGGCCGCGCTCTGGAGCGGTCTTGGTTTCGGCCTGACTTTCGGCAAGGCTCAGGCCCTTGCGACGCTCGTTGCGATGACGTCGAATTTTGTGATCAACAACGCGGTGACCTATCGAGATGCACGGCTCCGTGGCACGCGCTTTCTGGTCGGTCTGTTGCTGTTCTACGGCGTGTGCAGCTTGGGTGCTGTTGCCAATGTTGGTGTCGCGAGCTGGCTCTATGACGGCGAAAGTGAATGGTGGTTTGCCGGTGTCGCTGGCGCCCTGTTAAGTGCGGTCTGGAATTATGCTGCCTCGTCAGCTGTGGTTTGGCGTCGTTAGCACCTCATTTCTAACGCCCTTTCCGTCCCCAAAGCGATCGTTTCGCCTCCGATCTTAAATTTGTCTGAATGCTGAAAAGGCGTTTTGCGTCGCCTTTTTCGCACTTGCGCTAATCATTTTGCCAAATGGTCCGCCCGCGACTCGCTTTAGGCCAACGAGTTTACCTCCCGTTAAGCATGGTGTGATTCCGTACGGGTACTCTTCCACCGTCTCGTTCGCTTTGCTTCGGGTCGGAGACGGACAAGCGCGTATAGGTTTGGATGCCCATATCGTGAATGAAACCACGCCGGAAACGACCCCGCGTTCGACGCCGGAAAGAACTCCGGTAGCGACCCCCACCGCAGGTGGCTCGGCTGCGTCGCCGGGCGCCGGCGAGGGTATGCAGCTGCTTATCGAACGCCCCGATCCAGGCCAAGTTCGCGTCCACGATGTAGCTGGTTTCCGATCAATCAAATTTGCCTTCCCCATCGATACCGCGAAAGTCGTGGTCCTCGACGTGGACGTCGTGCTCGTGTTCCCCGACGGCGCAAAAATCCTCCTGCCCGGCTTGGCGCTGCAGATCGTCACAGACGCGCCGCCCGATCTGACGTTCCAAGACATTCAGATCAATCCGCAGGCCTTTGTGGCAAAGATCGGTGAGGTCAAACTCGCCGACAGTCTGCCTTCCATGTCGCTTGCTTCAGCCGAGGCAGCAGCGCCCCCAGAAGAAAAAAAGCCGCCCCCGGAGGCCGAGGAGCGTCCACCGCCGCCGCCGCCCGCGACCCCTCGCCCGCAGATCGATGCGATAGACCAGGGCAAGACGGACAAGGAAGCGGAAACAAGCAATACTTCCAACGCCAAATCGAAAATCATCGAAGAAGGATCACCGCCTTCGTCGTCGGGAGC
>JBAWYY010000157.1:0-6453 GCA_037143285.1 Alphaproteobacteria bacterium
GCTCGCCCAACAACCGACCACGCTGCGGATCGGGCTCCAGGAAGACCCGGATGTGCTCGATCCCCATCGCGCGCGGACCTTTGTCGGTCGCATCGTTTTCAAAGGCCTTTGCGACAAGCTGATTGATGCCGCTGCGGACCTGAAAATCATCCCGCGGCTTGCGACCGAATGGTCCTTTGCGGCGGACGGCAAGTCCGTCACCATCAAGCTGCGCCCCGGCGTTGTGTTCCATGACGGCGCCAAATTCGACGCAACCGCCGCGAAAGCCAATATCGATCGCGCCCGCACCTTGCCCGATAGTCTTCGGCGCTCGGAAGTGGCCTCCATCGACAGTATCGACGTGGTCGATGACCTCACGATCCGGTTGAACCTCAAGGCGCCCGACGCGACGCTTCTGTCGCAATTGGCTGATCGCGCGGGCATGATGATGTCGCCGGCAACGCTCACCAATGAGCCGATCGCGCGACCGGTCTGCTCCGGCCCCTATCGCTTCGTCGAGCGCGTCCAAAACGACCGCATCGTGCTGGAGAAATTCGCCCAGCATTGGGAGGCGCAGGCCTATGTGTTCGACCGGGTGATCTACCGCATGATCCCTGACACGACCGTGCGCCTTGCCAACCTTCGCTCTGGCGAACTCGATATGCTGGAGCGGTTGGCTGCGACTGATATTGCGTCGGTCCGTGCTGACCGGAACCTGCGGTTTGTCGGTACGCCCGGCCTTGGCTATCAAGGCATTACGATCAACACGCAGAATGGCGAGCAGGCCCAAACGCCCATGGGCCGCGACAAGCGCGTGCGCCAAGCCTTTGCGGCGGCGATTGACCGCAACATCATCAATCAGGTGGTGTTTGAGAATACCCACCCGCCCGTCGTGCAGCCGCTGCCGCCGGCGAGCCCCTATTTCATGAAGGAACTGACCGTGCCTGCGCGCGATGTGGCGCGCGCGCGTGCGCTTCTGCGGGAAGCTGGCGTGACCACGCCCTTGAAGGTCGAGATGATGGTGACGAACAATCCCGTCGATCAGCAGCTTGGCCAAGTCATCCAGGCCATGGTGCAGGAGGCAGGCATTGATCTCCAGCTTCGCTCCATGGAGTTTGCGACCCAGTTGCGCGACCAGCAGCAGGGTCGCTTTCAGATGAGCCGCGTCGGCTGGTCGGGCCGCATCGACCCTGACGGGAACATTCATCCGTTCTGGGTCAGCAGCGGCGGGCAGAACGATGGCAAGTACTCGAACCCCGAGGTGGACCGTCTCTTGAACGGGGCGCGCACGGTCTATGACCTTGCCCAGCGCAAGGCGATGTATGACCAAGCCCAACGGATCATCCAGGACGAATTGCCGGTGATCTACCTCTACAATCAGCCCTGGACCTTCGCGCTCTCGTCGCGCCTTGAAGGCTTCCAGGTTCATCCCGATGGCATGATCCGGCTTGCCGGCATGCGGCGGCGCTGAACTGATCCGCCATGCTCGCACTCATCCTTCGCCGGGTCCTCATCGCCATCCCGACGATGTTGCTGGTGATGTTGTTCGTCTTTGCGCTCCAACATGCGCTGCCGGGTGACCCCTTCCTGGTGATCGCAGGGGAGGAGCGCGACCCCGAGGTTATCGCGCATTTGCGCGCGGCCTATCGGCTTGATGATCCGATCCCCGTGCAGTTCTTTGCCTGGCTGTGGCAGGTTCTGCAGGGAGATTTCGGGCGGTCGCTGCGAACCGGTGAGCCCGTGGCGCAGTTGATCCTGCAGAAGCTGCCAGTGACCATTCAGCTCGCAGCCGCCTCCATGCTGATTGCCATGATCATAGGTATCCCCGCCGGGATCATCGCGGCCGTGAAGCGCGACACCATGGTTGATTACACCGCGAGCGCCGTGGCGCTGTCGGGGCTTTCAATCCCGACCTTCTGGCTCGGGATCGTGATGATCCTCGTTTTTGCTGTTGAGCTGAAATGGCTGCCGGCCTCCGGCTATGTCTCGATTTTCGAAGACCCCCTGGGCGCTCTGGAGACGCTCGCCATGCCAGCCTTCGTGCTCGGCAATGCGCTTGCCGCCTTCATCATGCGCCACACGCGATCGGCGATGCTGGAGGTCCTTCGCTCCGATTACATCAGGACCGCGCGCGCCAAGGGCCTGACCGAATGGAATGTCATTACCACCCACGCGCTGAGCAATGCATTGGTGCCGGTCATCACGCTCTCAACCATTCTGTTCGGCGAGTTGCTCGCGGGCGCCGTTTTGACCGAGCAGGTGTTCACGATCCCCGGCTTCGGCAAGTTGATTGTCGATGCGGTGTTCAATCGCGATTACGGCGTTGTCCAGGGCGTGGTCATGTGCACGGCGATTGGCTTCATCGGTCTCAATCTCATCGCCGACATCCTCTATGTCGTTGTTAATCCCAAGCTGAGGTCCGGCGCATGAGCCTCATCGAAACCGAACTTCTCGCGCCGCCTGAGAACCGGGTCTGGAAGAAGCTCAAGCGCAGCCGCTCTGCCATGATCGGTGCGAGCATTGTCATCGTCTTCGCGGTGCTTGCCCTCTTGGCTGGGGTCATCTCACCCTATGACCCCATCAAGACGAACTTCCTTGCGATCCGTAAGCCGCCCTCGGCGCTCTATTGGTTCGGCACCGATGAACTGGGACGCGATATCCTCTCGCGCCTTCTCCATGGCGCGCAGGCCTCCCTCATGGCCGGCGTCGTCTCCGTCTCCGTTGCGGTGGCTATCGGCGTTCCGGTGGGGCTGACCGCAGGCTATCTCGGCGGCTGGGTCGATAGCATCGTGTCGCGCATCACGGACGCCTTGCTTGCCTGTCCCTTTCTCATTCTCGCCATCGCCTTTGCAGCGGTCTTGGGGCCCTCGCTCTCCAACGCGATGATCGCCATCGGCCTCTCGGCGGTGCCGATCTTCATTCGGCTTGCGCGCGGGCAAGCGATGGCCGTGAAGGCTGAGGACTTTGTCGAGGGCGCGAAAGCCGTTGGCGTGACGACGCCTGCGATCCTGTTTCGCCATGTGGCGCCCAATACGGTGGCTCCCATCATCGTGCAGGCGACCTTGTTCATGGCGCAGGCGATCATTCTTGAGGCCGCCCTATCCTTCTTGGGGCTTGGTCAACAGCCGCCGGCACCATCCTGGGGCTCGATGCTCAACACGGCTAAAAACTTCCTCGAACAGGCGCCCTGGATGTCGGTTTCACCGGGCATCGCCATTTGCCTCGTCGTCTTCGGGTTCAATCTGCTCGGCGACGGACTTCGAGATGCGTTAGACCCCAAGGAAGGCTGAGAGGAGGGCTGAATGACCTGGTCCATCGTCGCGCGGGATGAGCGCACCGGCGCTTTTGGTGTCGCGGTCACCACCTGCGCCTTTTCGGTCGGCTCACGGGTGCCCTTTGGCGGCGGGCTGATTGGTGCTGGCGCGAGCCAAGCCTTCACCAACCCACTCTACATGATCGACGGGCTCGCTCTTCTCCAAGAGGGCCGCTCGGCTGAGGCTGTTGTTGCGATCCTGACCGGTGCCGATCCCGGTCGCGATCATCGCCAGTTGCATGTGATGGATCGAGAGGGGCGGACCAAAGCCCATACCGGTGCCTCATGCATTCCTTGGTGCGGCTCGGTCGCAGCACCTAGCATTTCCATTGCGGGTAACATGCTGTCTGGCCCGCGGGTCGTCGACGATACGTTGGCGGCTTACCTCGCCCATCCCGACCTCGACTTTGACGAGCGGCTCATCACGGCTCTGGATGCCGGCGAAGCGGCCGGTGGCGATAAACGCGGACGCCAATCGGCGGCGATCCGCATCTGGACGAGCGAGCCCTACGCGACGCTCGACATTCGTGTTGACGACCATCCGGAACCCCTGGTCGAACTGCGCCGGCTTTGGCGTGTCGCCCATCAGCGCTATGTGCCGTTTCAGGCTGCAAGCCCAACACGGGCCAATCCCGGTGGCATCACCGACCGCACCATCCTCGATCAGTCATGCGCGGACTATGCGGCGGCATGGAACGCCCGCCATCCCGTAGGCTGATGTTAGCGCTCGTGATGGGTTGAGTTTCTATCGGCCGGGCGGGGCGACTGATGCGCCCTCAACCCCATGACGGGCGAGAGCCGCCGCGATAAAGCCTGAGGCCTTCGCCTCTTCAACGAGATCAAACAGGAACTGGTGTGCTGCCGGGTCCCGGTTGGCGGGCATGCCCATCGCCTGATTGATCACCATGAATTGGCCCGGCAGGAGTCTGAGGCCGGGCAGTCGGCGCATGTCGGCCTCAAGTTGCTGACGAACGCCGGCGGCCACATCCAGGCCCTGTTCCAGAAAGCCATCGACAACGCGCGGCGAGGTTGGGATGCGCACGAGCGTCGCAGCCTTTATCTCGCGGGTGAGGAAAAGGTCATAAGCACTGGCGAGGCCGACCGCGATGCGCGTGCCGGGCCTGTCGACCTGATCATTTGCGGTGAAGGGTGATCCCTCGCGCACCAGATAGGACCCGACGATTTGGACATAGGGCGGTGAGAACTGGATTCCCTCGCTCCTGACCGGATCGACCGCAAAGAAGCCGATATCGCCGAGACCGTTTCGCACGGTCTCAACGGCGCGACCGGCGGCTTCGACCGGCACCAGTTCAAGCGGTAAACCGAGCCGTTCTGCAAGCCTGCGCGCGAGGTCGACCGAGACCCCTGAGGGCTCTCCCGAGGCGCTCCTGCGGGCGAGCACGGGATTGCCGAAATTGATCACTGCCCTCAGGCGTCCCGTTGGCGCAAAGGCACTAGCCAATGCGGGGATGGCGACTGGCGCTGTCTGCGCGAAAGCGGCGGGGGCCAAGGCTGTTGTTATCGCCCCCAGAACGACGCGGCGTGAGGGCGAACCGTATTGGGGCATCAGAGCTATCCGCGCTAACCGGCGGCTACGCCGCAGGTGAAGCCTATTGCACCAACATGGATGTTTGGCCGATCACGCCCATCCCTTGGGGGACCGGCACATCCGTATTGGCGTAATTGGCATTCATGACCAAGTTCGGCCCTGCGTCCAGCTGCATCTTGCGGACCACGATGATGGTGTAAGCGGACCTGTCGGCGACCGGCTTCTCGGCGTCGACCTGGAGAATGCCGTTGGGCAAATAGATGGTCCCTAAGAGCACGCGGGCGTCGTTGGAACTGATGCGATGGATATTGTTGGGTCGTGCGGCGCGATCCTCGAACATCAGGAAGCTCGCCATTGGGCCGGTTTTTGGCGCGACTAAGCTGATGGTCGATTCCGGCTTGAACTCAACGAGCGCATTGCTCCCCGTCATGTAGAAACCGACATTGACGCCAGAAAGGCTGGCGAGATCGTCCACGATCAACATGCCGTCCTTGATCACATAGATTCCGGGGTCGAGGGTCACGACCGCCTTATTGGTAATGCGAAGCCCCCCGCAATAGGTGCCTGGTGCAAGCCTCGTATTGACCTTGATCTCAAGCTGCTGGCCCACACAGTTCGCCGACACGGTCGGTGGTGCGCGGCTCGCGAGCGGGTCGGTAATTTGGGGGCAATTGGTCAAGGGGTCAGGCACGAAGGCTGCCTGCCGGCCAGACTTGCCGCCGGCCGTGCAAATGACTGCGGCCCGGATGACGCCGTTCAACTTCACATCAAGCCCGAAATTGTGCCGCGAATTAGCGTAAACGACACAGCGGTCCGCCGTGAGCTGAGCATTCTTGTCGAGCGCGATCGCACCCTTGTCGGATGTCTCCAGGCCGAGAACGCAAACCGGCGAACCGCCGCCGATACGGCCAACTGCACGGACTTGGAGTTGGGTCGGAACGCCCGCGATGCCTGCCGCAATGATCGCCGAATAGGGTCGGGCGATGGTTACTTCGACCGTGCCGCGCGTTGCGTCAACGGTCGAAGAGATAGAGCCGCTGTCGTCGCCGATGAGGCTTATCATGGCGCTTTTGGCGTAGTTGGTCGACACCTGCGCAACGGTTGTCGTGTTCGCATTGGCAAAGCGAAGCTCTCGGGCTGCTGATAGAGCAGCGGTGTCGGCAGCCTGCTGCAGTTTAGTGCGAATGCTGGTCAGATTGTTGAACTCAACGCCAATGGCTGCAACAGCGCTTACGCCTGGAACCGCGAGGGCAAATAACATTGCGGTCGAGGCGCGAGAGTCCCGACGAAAGACAGCAATCAATGTCGAAAGCGCGCGAAACGGGTTCATGCGACTGACTTCATGGGCTGTTGCAAGATGGTTCGCGATGCTGCGATCCGGAGCGTTGCCACCGTGCCGCCGGTCGGCCCGCGCGATATCGCGAGGGTGCCGCCGTGGAGTTCAGCGATGCGATGGGCCAGCGGCAGGCCAAGACCAAGTCCGCCTACCGAGCGGGTTAGCGCGTCGTGACCCTGCCCGAACATGGCAAAACAGTCCTCGATCCGGCTTTCTTCAATGCCGGGCCCGTTATCGGAGACCGAAATGGACAGTGCGCCATCCGCTTCAATCCGC
>JBAWYY010000158.1:0-6378 GCA_037143285.1 Alphaproteobacteria bacterium
CGACACCCCTCACCCGGCGCTACCGCGCCACCCTCTCCCGCAGGGGGAGAGGGGGATTTGCGTTGAGGTACAAGGGATTTGGGCCCAAGCCCCCCTCACACGTTCCGGCGTTCTCCTCTGAGCGTCGAGAGCCCGATACCGGCGGCTTCAAATCCGCCATCAACGGCGATCACCTGACCGGTGATATAGCTCGCCCGCGGCGAGCAGAGAAACACAATGGCGTCAGCCAGTTCCGTCTCCAGCCCATAGCGGCCGAGCGGGATCGCGTCGCGGTAATCCGCGCGGATTTCCGGGGTGTGCACGGCCGCTGCCATGGCGGTTTCTACCGGGCCGGGCGCCACCGCATTGACGCGAATGTGGAGGCCCGCAAGCTCGACCGCCTGCTGCTTGGTGAGATGGGCCAGCCCCGCCTTCGAGGTGCCATAGGCGACCCGCATGGTGGAGGCGCGCACCCCCGAAATCGAGGTGATATTGACGATGGCGCCGCCGCCAGTGCGAGCCATCACGGGGGCTGCCGCCTGCACGGTCAGGAACGGGCCGGTGAGGTTCACCGCCATCACCCGAGCCCATTCCTCAGGTGTTGTGTCTAGCAACTCCTTGAACACGGCGACGCCGGCATTGTTGACCATCGCATCAAGCCTGCCGAAGCGGGCAACGAGTGTGGCCACCGCTGCCGTCACTTGCGAGCCATCGGCCACATCGGCGGGCAGGCCTAACACGCGGTCGGGCGTGTCAAGGGCCGCGCAGGTGGCGCTGAGAAGTTCCGCCTCGATGTCGAGGAGGCCCACCGCATAGCCCTCGGCCAGGAACCGCTTGGCGGTCGCAAGCCCGATGCCGCGTGCGGCACCGGTGACGAGAGCAACGGGCGGGGCGGCGGGCGGAGTGGCGCTCAACGCCGCTCACTCCAGCTTGAGGTCGGCGTCCTTCACCACCGCGCGCCAACGGACCACTTCAGATGAGACGAAGCGGCCGAAATCCGCGCCGAAGAGCTGCGGCACGTCCGAGCCGTTCCGGCGCCAAGCCTCGGCAATGGCGGGGATCTGGAGCACTTGCCGCACGGCCGCCGTCATGCGGTCGATGATGGGCTGCGGGGGGTTCTTCGGGGCCCAGAGCGCATACCAGGTGGAGACCTCGAAATTGGCGAGGCCCGCTTCCGCCGTGGTCGGGATGTTCGGGAAGGCCGGGTTGCGCTGGGGGGCTGCCACCGCGAGCGCGCGGATCTGCCCGCCCTCGATCTGCGGGGCGGAGGTGCCGAGCCCGTCGAAGATCACGTCGAGCTGGCCTGCCACCAGGTCCTGCATGGCGGGACCTGCGCCGCGATAGGGGATGTGGCAAATATCGGTCTTGGTGAGGAGCTTGAAGAGCTCGGCGGCCAAGTGGTGGGTCGTGCCATTGCCGGCCGAGCCATAGGAGAGCTTGCCGGGATTGGCGCGGGCAAAGGCGATGAAATCGGCGAGGTTGGTCGCCTGCACGCGGGCGGGCGCCACCACGATGACCTGGGCGGGGCGGCCGATCATGGCGATGGGGATGAAATCGGTCTCGATATTGTAGTCAAGGCGCGGATAGAGCGAGGGCGCGATGGTGTGATGGGCCGCACCGACGAAGAAGGTATGGCCGTCGCCCGCCGCTTTCGAGGCGGCTGACGCGCCCGCCGTGCCGCCGGCACCCGCGCGGTTCTCAATGATAATGCGCTGGTTGATGATGCCGTCGAGCTGGGCTGCGAGGGGGCGGGCAAAGGCGTCCGTGCCGCCGCCTGCCGCGAAGGGCACGATGAAGGTGATGGGGCGGGCGGGCCAGTCCTGCGCTTGGGCGGGGGCAGGGGCAAAGACGGCGGCAGCGAGCGCGGCCAGGCCGGCAATCAGGGTCTTCATGGGCATCCTCCGGGGGGCCGGACCTTGGCGGTCCGAGCGTCCTGCGCCGTTCAAAAGGGCGCTTCGTTCTTAGTTGTAAGTCGCGCGGCGACGAAGACAAGCAGGCTTCATCATTTTTGCAGTCATTTCAGCCGTGTCCGGGTGACACCGCTTGTGACGCGCGGCAGCCTTCGCCTATCCTCTCCCCATCAGGCGGAGAGCGCGATGAGCACCTGGACGAGCCTTCTCGATACGATTGTGGATCGCGGTCGCTCGTTGGTGGGGCTGAAAGGCAATGGCCGGGCTGAAACGCTCGACCTGATCGCAGCGACCGAGCGGCTGTTGGGTGTGCGGGGCGAGGCCTCAGGCGTTGCTCTTGCTCGCGACATCCTCGCCCGTGTCGACCATGCGCCAACCGCCGAGCGGCTCGCCTATCTGACGACGCTCGCCGATAAGTTCGGCGCCGATCGCGCCCGCCTCGATAAGGCCATTTCAGCCTGGAAGGAGCACCCGGATGCGCGGGCGGAGCTTGAGGTGCACAAGGCCGCAGAGCCCCGCCGCCAAGAGGTGATCCGCAGGCTTAATCTGGCGCCGGGCGGGACCGCAGCGCTCGTCAAGCTGCGCGAGCATCTCCTGACCCAGCTGCCCGGGCGGCCCGATCTCGCGCCCTTGGACGCCGATTTCGTCCACCTGTTCTCGTCCTGGTTCAATCGCGGCTTTCTCGTCATCCGCCGCATCGATTGGACGACGCCGGCGCATATCCTGGAAAAGATCATCGCCTATGAGGCGGTCCACGAGATCAAGTCCTGGGACGATCTGCGCAACCGCCTGCAGCCGCGCGACCGGCGCTGCTTTGCCTTCTTCCATCCGCAATTGATCGACGAGCCCCTCGTCTTCGTCGAGGTGGCCTTAAGCGGCGCGATCCCCGACGCCATCGCGCCCCTCCTCGATATCCATCGCCGCCCAGGCCTGCCGGAGGAGGCGACCACCGCCACCTTCTATTCCATCTCAAACTGCCAGGAGGGCCTGCGCGGCATTTCCTTCGGCCATTTCCTGATCAAGCAGGTGGTGGAGGAATTGAAGAAGGAGCTGCCGGGGCTCACGACCTTTGTGACGCTCTCGCCGGTGCCGGGCTTTGCGGCGTGGCTCGACGGCGAGATTGCGAACAGCTCGGCGCTTCTGGGCACGCCGGAGCGGGCGATGCTCTCAGGCCCCCAAGGCTCGGTTGATCGGACGGCGGCGACGCCCGCCCTGATGACGGCGGCCGCCACCTATTTCCTGCTAGCGCGGAATAGCGCGGGACGGCCGGTCGACCCGGTCGCGCGCTTTCACCTCGGCAATGGCGCAAGGCTTGAGCGGCTCAATGCCGACGGCGACCTCTCGGACAAGGGTCTGCGCCAATCGCGCGGCCTGATGGTCAATTATCTCTATGACCTCGAGGCCTTGGAGGCGAACCATGAGGCCTATGCCGAGCGCGCCGAGGTGGTCGCAAGCCCAGCTGTCAAAAAGCTCCTGCGGATCGAAAAGGCGAAGCCGAAATAAGCCGCGAAAATTACCTCACGTGCCCACCCGCAGCGGCGCGTTCATCTTGCGCAACAGCGCGATCACCGAGAGCGCGACGATCTTGCCGGTCTTCGGATTTTCCGAGGGCACATTGGCAATCTCCAGCGTGAAGCTCGCCGAATCCGCCACCACCTCGATGCGGTGGTTGTTGCGGGTGGCTTCCGGGTCCGCCCAGATGTCGATGGTGGTGAGATCAGGCCCGATGCCGGCAAGCGACAGGGCCGCCGCCACATTCACATTGGCGGGGAAGCCGGCCGCCGCCTCGCGCGCGGAACCTGAAAACACCTTCATCGGCGCGTTGACGAGCGCCATATCGAGCCCTTTGGCGACGAGATAGGGCGCACCGACCAAACCACGCGGCGGCTTGCGGGTGATCATCTTCACCGACTGGATCGTGCCCTCCGCCGCAGCGGTGACCGCATCAAGGCCCAAAAGCCCGCCGGTCGGCACGATGATTTGCCCGCCATGGGCTTTCGCCGCTTCCACGATATGCCAGCGCGGCAGCAGCGCGCCGCAGGAGAGCACCACCACCTTTTTCGAGGCCCGCAGCATGGGCATGCAAATGGCCTCAAGCACCTCCGCGGGTGCGCTCTCGATCACCATGTCGCAATGCTGAGGCAGATCGTCGAGGCTCACCACCGGGCAATCAATGCCGGCACCCTCAAGCCACGTGCGCGCTTTATCCGGCGAGCCCGTTGCAACCGCACCCAGCGTGAAGCCGGGGAGGTCGCCGGCAATCACCCGCCGGGCGACTTCCTTGCCGATGGTGCCGAGGCCGGCAATGGCGATACGGGTCGAGGTCATAGAGGCACTCCTGATCGAATATCGGCGCCTTCGGTGAACGCTGTCCTTGTCCCTGTCAACGCCGCGACGATTTATCCAGCCCTGTCGTTGACGCAGGGGCCCGTCCTGCGCCACGGTCCAGCCGGTTTCGGAGGAATGCTGATGCGTCGTCTTGTTCTCGCCTGCCTCGCCCTTGGGCTGTCCGTGGCGGCTGCGCCTTTTGCGGCGCTCGCTCAAACTTGGCCGTCGCGCCCCATCACCATGATCATCCCCTTTGCGGCGGGCGGCCCCACCGATGTGCTGGGACGCGTGGTGGCGGAAGAGCTCTCGCGCATTCTGGGCCACGGCGTTGTGGTGGAGAATGTGACGGGGGCGGGCGGCATGCTCGGCACCCAGCGTGTGGCGCGCGGCGCACCCGACGGCTCCACCTTCGTGCTCGGCACGGTCGGCACCCATGCGGTGAACCAGACGCTCTACAAGACGCCACTTTACAATGCCGCGACCGACTTCGCGCCGGTCACCCTCATCGCCGAAGTGCCCTTGGTGTTGATCACCCGCAAAGACTTTCCGGCCGCTGATCTCACAGCCTTCATCGCCTATACCAAGGCGAACCAGGCGCGCATGAGCTTTGCCTCGGCCGGTGCGGGCTCTGCCGTTCACCTCGGCTGCCTCCTTCTCAACGCCGCCATGGGCACCACCGTCACCCACGTGCCCTATCGCGGCTCGGCGCCTGCCATCCAGGATCTGATCGGCGGCCGCGTCGATTTCATGTGCGAGATCGTGTCGACCGCACTCCCCCAGATCCAGGGCGGCACGGTGAAGCCGCTCGCAACCCTCACCGCTGCGCGGGCGGGCGTCTTGCCGGATCTCGCAACCGCCCAAGAGCAGGGTCTGGCCGGCTTTGAGGCCTATACCTGGAATGCCTTTTTCATGCACAAGGAGACGCCGCCGGCCATTGTCGAGCGCCTGCGGGCCGCGACCATTCAAGCGATCGAGGCGCCTGCCGTGCGTGATCGCTTGACCGCGCTTGGCGCCATTGTGGCGGCCCCTCAGCGGCGTGGTGGCCCCTATCTGCAGCGGCTTGTGGAGAGCGAGATCGTCAAATGGGCCGCTCCCATCCGCGCGAGCGGCGTGAGCGCCGATTGACCGGGCGCCCCCCCGATTCCGAGCCGACAAGCACTGTGGCCGAGCCGTTCTGGAAGGTGAAGAGCCTGGAGGCGATGAACGAGGTGGAGTGGGAGAGCCTGTGCGACGGCTGCGCGCGCTGCTGTCTCAACAAGCTCGAAGACGAAGACACCGGCGTCATCGTGCACACCTCGGTGGCCTGTACGCTGCTCGATGGCCAAGCCTGTCGCTGCACCGACTATGCCAAGCGCCAGGACAAGGTGCCGGACTGTGTGCGGCTGACACCGGAGGAAGTCCGCACGCTCTCCTGGCTGCCACCCACCTGCGCCTATCGGCTGGTGGCGGAGGGCCGTGATCTCGCCTGGTGGCACCCGCTCGTCTCCGGCGACCCCGAAAGCGTGCACCGCGCCGGCATCTCCGTGCGCGGCCGCATCACGGCCTGGGAACATGAGCTCAAAGCCCTCCAGGAATTGGAGGAGCATGTGGTGACCTGGCCGAATGAGGGGTGAGGGGAGGGCTCGATGGGGGGCGTGAAAGCCCCGTCACCTCAACGCGAAAGCCCTCTCCCCTCATCGCAATTATCCCTCTCCCCCTGCGGGAGAGGGTGGCGCTTTAGCGCCGGGTGAGGGGTGTTTCACGCGCTCTTCGAGAACGGACCCAACTCTCGACGAGGCCCTTCCAATCGAGAGCGCCACTGCCCCCCTCATCCGGCCCTCCGGGCCACCTTCTCCCACGAGGGGAGAAGGGAATGGGGCGGTGCCACCTTCTCCCGCAGGGGGAGAAGGATAGGGGTGGTGCCACCTCCTCTCACGAGGAGTTATCAGATAAGGCTTTAATTCCCGCGAATAAAACTAAAACGGAAAAAAAACCGATTACCCGTTGACAGCGTGACGCTGGTCCTATAGGTTTTGGCCATGGTGATGATTTGCGCCCGGCCGGGGGAGACCCCGCGCCGGGCGCTGTCGTTTCGGCGGCCCTTCGGCCTGCCGGCTCACCACCTCACCCCATCCCGTCGACCTGCCTTGAGAGGGACCATGCCCGGCGTCCGCCAGACGAT
>JBAWYY010000159.1:0-6361 GCA_037143285.1 Alphaproteobacteria bacterium
TTCGCGATCGACGAAGCTGATGCCTCGACCGGTGAGCGGCAGGCGAACGACTATATGGCGGATGGTCCGACGCGCGGATCGGGTCAAAACGTGACAGTCGGGCCGAATGGGTGGGAATGGTTGGGTGGTTGGGAGCGTACCTACTCGATCTTAAAGTACAACGGTGTCGCCCGCGCCAGGATCAGTGAGAACGGTGGCGACACCTGGGGCCCGAATGCCAATTGCCCCGACGAAATTTTGCCCCTGACGAATGATGCGCCGGCCGTTCAGCGCAAAATCTCAGGGCTCACACACTGGAGCGGCGGCGGCACGATTTCGTCTGAGGGCGTCATGTGGGGCTGGCGTGTGCTGTCCCCTGGACCGCCGTTTACCGAGGGGCGCCCCTATGGCGATGTGCCAAAGATTATCGTGTTGATGTCCGATGGGCAGAACTCGCTCGTTCGAAACAATGACGGCGGTGCTGTGATGAGCGACTATACGGCTTATGGCTTTCTTCGAAACGGGCGGTTCCCAGAAGAGCGTTTTGATTCCGCTACGTCCTATTTGGACGATCGAATGAGGGTGGCCTGTACGAACGCGAAGCGGGCAGGGATCACGGTTTATTCCGTTCTGTTCCGAGAGCGTGCCGCCAATGCGCGAGCCCTGATGCGTGATTGCTCAACAGACGGACGCCTCTACTATGAGGCCATGAACTCTTCCGATCTTGATCGCGCCTTTGCAGACATCGCCGCTTCGATATCGAAGCTCCGCTTGTCCCAGTGATTGGGCTATCAGGGATGGCTTTCGCGGTCGAAAAATCGATATGGTCGCCCGAGCGTCGTGATCCATCCTTGACCCATCACCGCCTTTAAGGTAGCAGAACGAACCTTTGTTCGGCCCGGCAACGGACATCCGACAAAGCAAAGTTCCCACAAAGAGGCCTTTGGCCGCCTCATTCCCCGGGATATCATGTCCTTGGGGAGGGCGTTCATAGGCCGTGTCCGGATTCTGAGCTATGGCGAAGACGAACCCATTCGAGTTCATGCAGCAGGTCCGCCAAGAGGCCAATAAGGTCACCTGGCCGACGCGCAAAGAAGTCGGCATCACAACGTTGATGGTGTTCATCATGATGATCGCCTCCGCGATTTTCTTTTTCTTCACTGACACGATCATCCGGTGGGGCGTGCAATTGCTCCTGTCATTGGGCAGGTGAGGGATATCATGGGCAAACAGTGGTTTGTGGTTCACGCCTATTCGAATTTTGAGAACAAGGTCGCTGACGCGATCCGTGAGGGCGCGGCTCAGCGCGGTCTCGCTCACCTATTCGAGGACATTCTCGTTCCGAAAGAGCGGGTCATTGAGGTGCGCCGTGGCCGTAAGGTCGACACTGAGCGCAAGTTCTTCCCGGGCTATGTCCTAGTGAAGATGGAAATGACCGATCAGGCCTACCACCTGATCAAGAACACCCCAAAGGTGACGGGCTTCCTCGGCACGGATAAAAAGCCGATGCCAATCCCTGAGGCCGAGGCGATGCGCATTGCCCAGCAGGTGCAAGAAGGCGTCGAACGGCCCAAGGCCACCATCACCTTTGAAGTGGGCGAGAAGGTCCGCGTCAACGACGGTCCCTTCGCCTCGTTTGAAGGTTTTGTGGAAGAGGTCGACGAGGGACGCTCGCGCGTCAAAGTCGCCGTCTCGATCTTTGGCCGGCCCACGCCGGTCGAATTGGAATTTGGTCAGGTCGACAAGCTCTGACCGAGTACGCCGGGTCCGCCCGGCGTTTCATACGTGGGAGGCGAGGGGCGGCCGGTTCGCCAACCCCCCGAACCCGACCACGACCCCTGAACCGGGCATGCGGCAACGTAGGCCCATACGGAGGATGCCATGGCGAAGAAAATCGTCGGCTTCATTAAGCTGCAAGTGCCCGCGGGTGCTGCAAACCCGTCACCACCGATCGGCCCTGCGCTCGGTCAGCGTGGTCTAAACATCATGGAATTCTGCAAGGCCTTCAATGCGAAGACCCAGCAGATGGAAAAGGGGACGCCAATCCCCGTGATCATCACGGCTTACCAGGATCGTTCGTTCACGTTCGAACTGAAGCAGCCGCCGGTGTCGTATTTCCTCAAGAAGGCAGCCAAAATCGACAAGGGCTCGGGCACGACCGGCAAGGGCTTTGTTGGCAAGATCACCCGCGCGCAGATTGCGGAAATTGCCCAGTCGAAGATGGTCGACATGAACTGCGACACGGTGGCATCAGCCGCGTCGATGATCGAAGGCTCGGCCCGTTCTATGGGCCTCGAGGTGGTGGGGTAAGACCATGAGCGGCAAGCGTTATCGCAAGGCGGCCGAAGGGGTCGCAATCACCAAGGCTTACGCCATCGACGAGGCGGTCAAGCTCGTTCAGGAACGTGCGACAGCCAAGTTCGACGAGACGATCGAGATTGCTATGAATCTCGGCGTCGATCCGCGTCACGCCGACCAAATGGTTCGCGGCGTCTGCAACCTGCCGAACGGCTCGGGCCGGACGCTCCGCGTGGCGGTCTTCGCCCGTGGTCCGAAGGCCGAGGAAGCCAAGAAAGCGGGTGCTGACATCGTCGGGGCGGAAGACCTCGTCGAAATCGTTCAGGGCGGCAAGATCGAGTTCGATCGCTGCATTGCTACCCCTGACATGATGGGTCTCGTGGGCCGTCTCGGTAAAGTGCTCGGGCCTCGTGGCCTGATGCCGAACCCTAAGGTCGGCACCGTGACCATGGACGTGACCAATGCGGTCAAGGCGTCCAAGGGCGGCTCGGTTGAGTTCCGCGTTGAGAAGGCCGGCATCATTCACTCGGCCGTCGACAAAGCCTCGTTTGACTCGGCGAAACTCGTCGAGAACATCAAGGCTTTCGCGGACGCGGTGGTGAAGGCCAAGCCAGCTGGCGCTAAGGGCAGCTATGTCCAGCGCATCGCGATCTCCTCGACCATGGGTCCGGGCGTCAAAGTTGATCCGTCGAGCGTGCTCAACGGATAGGAACTTTCCTCTTTCGGTTTGTTCCGCATTGAAAGCCCCGAGCGATCGGGGCTTTTTTTGTGCAACTCAAACGTGTGGAGGGTTGCATGATACTTACGCGCAGGACCTTTGTACGTGCAGTGCCAGTCATCTCGTTAGCCGCGTCGACCTCGGCTTTCGCCGGAGCACCTGATTTTTTATCGGCGCCGACCGTCTCAATGGACGCCCTTCGCAGCTATGTGATGGATGCGGTCCAGCAGAATCCAGAAGTCGAGAATGTCTACCCGCTCGGAGCGGATGGGATTGGCATTAAGCTGAAGGGTGGGCGCGAGTTTCAATTCGGCTTTAGCGGGACCCTCGCAGAGCTCAATGCTAATCCGAGCCTTCGAATCGCAACAATCGAGACCGACCTTAAGAAGGTCAACGAGATCATCTCCGCCTCAGCTTCAAGCCGCGAGTCGGTATCGACCAATGGCAAACTGATGCCGGTGTTGCGCCATCAACGAGCCGTCGACGTGTTGTATGAGCGTGTCCGTGCGCAAGCGCGGGGCACGCACAAACCGGAATTCATCCAACGGCCCTTCTTGCCGGATGTGGTTGCCCTGGTTGTTTTGGACACACCAAACATTCAAAAATATGTCACAGTGAACGATCCCATTCTCAAGGGAATGGAGGCGCAGAGTGCCTTTGACGCTGCCATACGCAACAACAGTAAGTACTTCTATCAGACTGTATTGCAGGATATCGGTGGATTGTATCTCGTCAATGTTGACCGCAATTATAATTCGAGCCTTTTGCTCTTTGCACAATTTTGGAAGTACAAGGAAAATGAGCTTAGTGGGCCGATTTTAGTGGTGGCACCTGACCGGGAAACCGTTGTCTTCGGCCGGGAGAGTAGCGATAATCGGGGCGCCCTACGCAACGTGCTCACTCTTCCCAGCCAGAACCAGCCACCCGTATGCGACCGGCTGATGCGCTACAGCCAGGGACGGTGGTCTTACGTGACATAAGATTACTGCAGCGCAAAAAAGCGGTTTTGCCCTCTTGTGCCGCGGCACGCGCTTTGCTAGACACCGCGGCTCCGGGGATGGGTAGCCATCCCCTCCTCGTGTTTTGGTCGCTGGCTGATCGGATCATACTCTCCCGGTCATCGACCTCACAGGATCTGGCGGCAGAGAGACCGAGGATCTTTGGTGATCTCAACGCAATCATAGAGCTTCTGCGCGGGGAAACCCGCGCGGCAAGGCCCGATAGGATCGCTTCCGGATACGGTAGCGGACCTTTCGGGATAGTCCTGTCCGAGACTGCGGGCGAGAGGGCAACCTCTCTTAATTCGCGAGAGCCCCGCATAGACGGGTGAAGACCGTGACGAATGGGGTGGCTTCCGCCCCAATTGATCGGTTCGAACTCATGCACCTCGGCCGAGTGGCGGCAACGCCAAACGGTGTCCAGAGGGGACAGGGCCGAACGCCATATGGCGCGGCCTGGGTGTCGAAAGAGACCCGCGACGACGTCGTACGGCAGGTGCAACCCGGGTTGTCCGTCAAGGACCCCCCGATCACGAGAGAGCAAACGTGGATCGCGCGGAAAAATCAGAGCTCGTCGGCGAACTGAACGAGGTTTTCAAAACCTCGGGCGTTGTCGTCGTCGCTCACTATTCCGGCCTGACCGTTGCCCAGATGCAGGATCTTCGCAAGAAGATGCGCGCATCCGGCGCCTCGGTAAAGGTCGCAAAAAACCGCCTCGCGAAGATCGCTCTCGAAGGCACGGACGTGGCGTCCATTGGCTCCCTTCTTAAGGGGCCAACCGTTCTGGCAATCAGCCAGGATCCGGTCGCCGCGACCAAGGTCGCTGTCGATTTTGCCAAGACCAACGATAAGTTCGTTATTCTCGGCGGAGCGATGGGACGGACCGTACTGAACGCGGATGGGGTCAAGGCGCTTGCCACGATGCCGTCCCTTGATGAACTGCGCGCCAAGCTCGTCGGCCTTATCCAAGCGCCCTCGACCAAAATCGCTCAGCTCACCACTGCGCCTGCTGCCAAGCTTGCGCGTGTGTTCGGTGCCTATGCCAAACGAGACGAAGCTGCCTGAGGCTCGATCTCTCAACCCGTTCGAACGGATTACAAGGAAGACTGAAACATGGCCGATCTTGCCAAAATCGTCGACGAACTGTCGGCTCTGACCATTCTCGAGGCCGCTGAGCTCTCGAAGATGCTCGAAGAGAAGTGGGGCGTTTCCGCCGCTGCGGCTGTTGCCGTTGCCGCGATGCCCGGTGCCGGCGGCGGCGCTGCCGCTGCAGCCGTTGAAGAGCAGACCGAGTTCACGGTCATGCTCGCTGCGGTCGGCGACAAGAAGATTGAAGTTATTAAGGAAGTGCGCGCCATCACGGGTCTTGGCCTCAAGGAAGCCAAGGACCTGGTGGAAGCTGCTCCCAAGGCTGTCAAAGAGGGCGTTGGCAAGGACGAAGCCGACAAGCTCAAGAAGCAGCTTGAAGGCGCCGGCGCCAAGGTTGAAATCAAGTGATGGGCTGCGGGCGGCGTTCGCGCCGCCCGCGTCTCACCGTTCGTCCGTGAGGGTGGGCGGGATTGGGTACAGCGTGAACGATTGACCGGACGGCCCGGGGTCGAATTTGACCCATAACGGACCGTCCGGTCAGGCGTCTGCGGTAAGGGAATGGTTGGTTGCGGAAATTTCCGCGTTCAAGCGTTCCGAAAGCAGGGCATACGGCACCAAAGCGAGGGAGCAACATGGCTCAGACGTTCACGGGTCGCAAGCGGGTCCGCAAGTTCTTCGGGAAGATCAGGGAAGTGGCGACGATGCCGAACCTCATCGAGGTTCAGAAATCGTCATATGACCAGTTTCTGATGGTCGAGGAACCAGTGGGAGGGCGCGGCGACGAAGGTCTGCAGGCCGTCTTTAAGTCGGTGTTCCCGATTACCGACTTCTCGGGCTCCGCTATGCTCGAATTCGTCAAGTATGAATTCGAACCGCCGAAATATGACGTGGACGAGTGCCGTCAGCGCGGCATGACCTTTGCGGCACCTTTGAAGGTGACGTTGCGCCTCATCGTGTTCGATGTGGACGCCGACACCGGCGCGAAGTCGGTTAAGGACATCAAAGAACAGGATGTCTATATGGGCGACATTCCGCTCATGACCTCCAACGGTACCTTCATTGTGAACGGTACCGAGCGCGTGATCGTGTCGCAGATGCACCGCTCGCCGGGCGTTTTCTTCGACCACGACAAGGGCAAGACCCATTCGTCGGGCAAGCTCCTGTTCGCCGCCCGCATCATTCCCTATCGCGGTTCCTGGCTCGACATCGAGTTCGACGCCAAGGACATCGTTTACGCCCGCATCGATCGGCGTCGTAAGCTGCCGGTGACCTCGCTCTT
>JBAWYY010000160.1:0-6361 GCA_037143285.1 Alphaproteobacteria bacterium
CGACCAGCAGGCTCGCGGCAAGCTCGGCCCCATCAGCGAAGGTCACCCGGGTGCGGGCACTTTCAGCGACAAAGCGGGCAACGCCGGTGGCGCGTAGCTCCACGCCGAGTACGCGAGCACGGGCCTCCAGCGCTCGCAACACCGAGACATTGGGGATCATATGGGCAAAGGGTTCACCGGGCGATACTTCACCCGCAAAGGACAGATAAACCGGGCGGACCACATCGCTCGCGCGGCTATCGGTCACCACCATATCGAGGATCGGCTGCGCATCGGGCGCGATCTCGTCCCAGACGCCGAGCGTCTCAAACAGGCGCCGTCCGGCTGCCGCGAAGGCCGAGGCGCGGCCATCATCGCGCAAGGGAAAAGCGAAAGCGGGATCGGCCACGACGATACGCGCATGGGGACCAAGGGCCTGGCGAAGAGCCACGCCAAAGGCGAGGCCGGCCAGCCCACCGCCGCCAACGATCACCTCGGCCCGTTCAAGAAGGGGTTCGTTCATAACGCTGTCATAGCCGAGCGGAAGGCTCTGCGCGAGATGACATGAGGACATCCTGACATAGCCAATCATCAGGCCTGCGCACCATCACGCCTTGTCCGAAGCCTCCGCTATCCCCATAATCGGCTCCCTGCTTCGCAATGGACATCATGAAACAAGACTCGCGCCTCTTCGACCGTATTCGTGTCAAACCTGGCGAAGACCGCCGGCTTCGCCCCGGTGCGCGCCGGTGTGAGGCACCCAATTGCCGCAATGAGGGCGAGCATCGCGCCCCCATGGGCCGGGGTCGCGAGGGGCAATTCTTCTGGTTCTGCTTGGAGCATGTCCGCGAATACAATGCGACCTATAATTATTTCAACGGCATGGACGACAATGAGCTGAGCGCCTACCAGAAGGACGCGCTCACCGGCCATCGCCCGACCTGGACCATGGCGGTGAATGCCTGGGGCCGCGCTGCCGGACGCGCTGATCCCGCCCGCGGACCGCTGCCTCATGGCGCCCAAGACGCGTTCAATCTCTTCGAAGGCGCGGAATGGAAAAAGACGCCGCGTCCTGAGGCGGAGCCCGAAGGGCGCATGATCCGCAATGCCGAGCGCAAGGCCTTCACCACGCTCGGCCTTGATATCTCGGCGACCGATGTGGAGATCAAAGCCCGGTTCAAGGACCTCGCCAAACGGCATCACCCCGATTCAAACGGCGGCGACCGCTCGCGCGAAGACAAGCTGCGCGAGATCATCCAGGCCTATAACTATCTGAAGAAAGCCGGCTTCTGCTGATCTTTATTCGTCGTCGTCGACCATCGACATGGCGCGGAAGGCATCCTGCTCGCTTTTGGAGAGCAGCGCCGCGCGGTCTTTCGACCGGAGACGCTCGGTCTCGCTCTTCAGCTGACCACAGGCTGCCAGAATATCGCGCCCACGCGGCGTGCGAACGGGCGAGGAATAGCCCGCCTGAAACACCACTTCCGAAAAGCGCTCGATCTGGTCCCAGTCGGAGCACTGATAACGCGATCCCGGCCAGGGATTGAACGGGATCAGGTTGATCTTGGCGGGGATGCCGCGCAACAGGCGCACAAGCCGCTTCGCCTCATCCAAGCTGTCGTTCACATCCTTCAGCATCACATATTCGAAGGTGATGCGCCGGGCGTTCGACAGCGTCGGATAGTCGCGGCAAGCCTGTAAGAGCTCCTCGATCGGGTATTTCTTGTTGAGCGGCACGAGTTCGTCGCGCAGGCCATTGGTCACCGCATGCAGCGAAATCGCGAGGCTCAGCCCGGTTTCCGCCCCGATGCGCTCGATCTCAGGCACGACGCCGGAGGTGGAGAGCGTGATGCGGCGCTTGGAAAATTGCAGCCCATCTTGATCGGTAAAGACCAGCGCTGCGGTCACCACGTGGTCGGTGTTGTAGAGCGGCTCGCCCATGCCCATGAACACGATATTGGTGACGAAGCGCCCGCCATCGGTGGGGACAAAGGCCCCTTCCGGCGGCTCTTGATGGGGCCAATCGCCCAATTGATCCCGCGCGACGATGACCTGTGCGACGATCTCGGCGGCGGTGAGATTGCGCACGAGCGTCTGCGTTCCGGTATGACAGAACGTGCAGGACAACGTGCAGCCGACTTGGCTTGAGATGCACAGCGTGCCGCGCTCTGACGTCGGGATATAGACGGTTTCGATCTCGTGCCACTTCTCGCCCGCGATCTGGGGCGGGATGCGCAGGAGCCATTTGCGGGTGCCGTCAGCCGACACCTGCTCGGCGACGACCTCCGGACGATCAAGGGTATAGGCCGTCTCCAGCAAAGCGCGCAGCTGCTTGGAGACATTGGTCATCTCGTCAAAGGTCTTGGCGCCGCGCTGATAGATCCAGGCCCAAAGCTGGGAGACGCGCATGCGGCTTTCCCGCTCGGGAACGCCGAGAGCAAGCAGCTTGTCCTTCAGCCCCGCGCGGTCGAGGCCGACGAGAGACGGCTTTTCCGGCAGTGGGCGAAGATCGGGAGTGGCAATCACACCGGCGGTGCGGGCCGACGAAAGGTCGAGGGTGGTCATGGGCAAGGGTCCTGAAGACCGTGCCGGTATCACGAACGGGCCCAAACGACAAACCGGGGCCTCTTTCGAGACCCCGGCTGGCAGAGATTAGAAGGACGATTTAACGCCGAGCTAAACCTTACCGCGCCCGCGGACATTCCTGAGCCACGCGATCAAGCGCCTGGCCAAGGCCGGTGAGCGAATAGGTGTCGGTGGTGACATTGCCACGCAGCGAGGTCGACTTAATCGTCAGCTGCGAGCCGCCGCGCATGGACTGAACCATGCGGCCCTCTTCCGCCGCGTTCTTGATCCAGGCGCCACGGTCCTGGGTATAGAGCGCGAAATTGGTGGTGCCGATGGTGACAGTCGATTCGCCCTTCATGGGGAAGCCGACGGTCAGCGAAATCTCGTTCGACACGTTCTCGCCGGGGCGCGAGGTGATGAAGAAGAAGGCGGGGTCGCGCTGCAGGCCGGCCGGCATACGCGTCTTCGGCTGCGAGGCCGCGTAACAGACCTTGCCGCGCGGCGTCGTGGAGGTGAACACCCCCCAATCGCCGAACTGCGCCACCGCAGTGCCTTGCTGGCTGCTGGCAGCGGCGGCCGCGGGCGCTGCCGGGCGGGCTTGTTGAGCATTCGCGGGCATGCCCGTGAGCGCGAGCCCGGCCAAAACGGCAAGGGCGGACAGGGCAGTGGTGGAGCGCGTCATCGCGGTCCTCATGATCGCTGGCTTCTCGTTGTCGATCCGGCATCGCGTGAACGACGCCTTTACGGCTTCATTCACGAATCGGAGATCGCGGTAAAGATGAGGTTAACGGCAGGCTGTGTCGATAACGGATAGACGGTTTTCGGCAACCGAAAGCGCTTGGGTGCGCCGGCGGGCCGCCGATGAGACGGTTTTCACCAAGGAATCCGGGCAAGACGATGGCAGGGTTGTGAGAAGTTTCGCCTCGCCTTCGCCAAATCGTCCCTCTAATAATTTTACAGATGAATGTAATACGCGGCAAAAATCTGTGATACGATCATTTCTCTGACGCGCGATCGCAGCGCTCAGAGATGACAAAGGGCCGATCTTGGCATCTCACGAACAACTCGCTGATTGGGTTACCGCCGTCGCGCAGGACCGGGATCGCACTGCGTTTACCGCGCTGTTCGACTATTTCGGGCCTCGCCTCAACGGCTATTTGATCCGTTTGGGAGCCGATTCCGGGACGGCGGAGGAAATCACCCAGGAGGTGATGGTGACGCTGTGGCGCAAAGCCCAGCTGTTCGACCGCACGAAATCCTCCGTGTCGACCTGGCTCTATCGCATCGCCCGCAACCGCCGCATCGACGGCATCCGCCGCGATAAATCGGACAGGCTCGATGCCAATGAGCCCATGCTCATCCCGACCGGCGAGCCGGAACTTGACGAAACCTTGAGCGCCGGCCGGCGCGAGGAGCTCATCCGCTCGGCTTTGAGCGTCCTGCCGTCTGAGCAAATGGCGCTGGTCCAGCTCGCCTTCTTCGACGGGCTCTCGCATTCGGAAATTGCCGAGAAGACCAATTTGCCGCTCGGCACGGTGAAGAGCCGCATTCGGCTCGCCTTCACGCGATTGCGTCGCGTGCTGGAAGCAAACGGCATCACCCAAGAGGCTTAAAGTCTTCCGGCCTGACGCCTCAGACCCAGCCCATCAGCTCCCGCTCGACAATGCGCTTGATCACGCTCATGCCGGCCTCGCTGTCGTTCAGGCAGGGGATATAGCTGAACTGCTCGCCGCCATGTTCCATGAAGATATGGCGGTTTTCACCATCGAGCTCTTCGAGCGTCTCCAGGCAATCGGCTGAGAAGCCCGGCGCGATGATCGCGAGCTTCTTCACGCCCTTCTTCGCCAGCGCCTCAACCGTCTCATCCGTATAGGGCTTCAGCCACTCATCGGGCCCGAAGCGCGACTGGAAGCTCATCATCAGCTTGTCCGGGCTCATGCCCATATGCTCGCGCAGCAAGCGCCAGGTCTTGGCGCAGTGGCAATGATAGGGGTCGCCCTTCAGGAGATATTTGCGCGGCACCCCGTGAAACGAGGCGAGGATCACTTCCGGCTCAAAGTCGAGAGTCGCCAAGTGATTGCGGATCGAGACCGCCAGCGCGTCGATATAGGCGGGCTCGTCATGATAGGGCGGCGCGATGCGGATGGTCGGCTGCCAACGCATGCCCATCAGCGCGCGAAACAAATGGTCATTGGCGGTGGCCGTCGTTGCCGCCGCGAATTGCGGATAAAGCGGCACCGCCAGAATGCGCTCGCAGCCCTGGGCCAGCAGATTTTCCACCACCGGCTTGATGCCGGGATTGCCATAACGCATGGCCCAATCGACGATGATCCGATCGTCGAGTGCCTTCATCTCGTGAGCCAGCTTCTCCGACTGATTGCGCGTGATCGTCTTCAAAAAGCTCTCGTCGAGCTCCTTGTTCCAGATCGAGGCGTAGTCCTTGCTCTTCTTCTGCGGCCTCAGCTGCAAGATGAGCAGGTTCAGGATCGGCCACCACAGCGCCCGCGGTGTCTCGATCACGCGGCGGTCGGACAGGAATTCCTTCAAATAGCGCCGCATCGACCAATAGTCGGTGCCATCCGGTGTGCCCAGATTCATCAGGATCACGCCAATCTTGCCGGTTTTCACCGGCTGATGGTCGGCCGGCAATTTGGCAGCTCGATTGGCTTGCTCAGAAGAGGCGGTCGGAGGCGCGTGCATGTTCATCAGATAAGGGGCCGGTCGTTCACGATCAGGGGATGAGAGATACGCCCAATTGTCCGGCGTTCCAACTGTGATACGGGGCACCGCGACAATCGGACCGGTTTTAGCCGCGCTTTAGTGCGGCGGTCACAGCGAGCGTCACGCCGGCGGTCGCGCCGATCATGCCGGCAGCACTCAGCGCGATGGCTGAACCGAAGAGCTGCGGGCCCAAAACCGCGAGCCCATAGCCCACCAACACCACCGCAATCGCGATGATGGCGGAGAGCGCGATTTGAATGGGCAGCCGCTCGGTCAAAAGCCTCGCGGTCGCCGGCGGGCAGACCACCATCGCCGCCGCCAGCACTACGCCTACCGATTGGAAAGCGGCGATACAGGCGAGCGCAGTTGCCACGACCAGCGCGAGATCAAGACGGCCGACCGGTAACCCGGTTGCCCGCGCAAAGACGGGATCGAAGGCGGTGAGCGTCAGTTCCTTGTAAAGTCCGGCCAAAATGGCGGCGACCAGCACCAAAACCAGCGCAAGCATCGCCAATTGCGGCGGCAGAAGCGCAAGCGCCGCCCCGTCAAACAGCGGCACACCACGGGCATCATGGATCCACACGAGGCCCTCGAGATTGCCGGTCACCACGTGATGGATGTCGAAAGCGGTCCGCGCGAGACCGCCAGCCTCAAGCAGCAGGATGCCAAAGGCGAAGAAGCCGGTGAAGACAACGCCCAGCGCTGCCCCCGGCTCCACCCGCCCGACCCGCACCAGAAAGCGCGTAAGCCCGGTGGAGGCCAAGGCCGCACCGAGCCCGCTTGCCAGCATGATGGGAGCCGCCGCCGACCCGGTCACCATCGCGCCGATCACAATGCCGGGAACGAGCGCATGGGAGAGCGCATCAGCCGCCATGGCCTGTCGCGTGAGGATCAATAGATTGCCAACGAGCGCACAGGCGAGCGAGGCAAGGATCGCCGCCACCAGCGGTGGGAAATCGATGGCCCAAAATCCGCTCATGTGGACCCACGCATCAAAATCCCGCGTGCCGCCCCGAACCAGAGGCTCACCGCGAAGATGAAAACGGGTACCAAGACGATGGCGGGACCGGTCGGCACATCCGGCAGGATAGCG
>JBAWYY010000161.1:0-6359 GCA_037143285.1 Alphaproteobacteria bacterium
GCTCGCGTTCGCCGAGCAGCCCGAACAACTGCAGCGACTGCGGGCGCACCCGGAACTGCTCGACACCGCGGTCGAGGAGGTGCTGCGCTGGACGAGCCCACAGTTGCACTTCCGCCGCACGGCCACGGTCCCCACCACCATCGGCGACGTGCAGGTGGCCGCCGGCGACCGCGTGGTCACCTGGTATATGGCCGCCAACTTCGACCCGACGGCGTTCGCCGACCCGATGTCGTTCGACCTCGGGCGCTCCCCCAACCGGCACGTCACCTTCGGCGGCGGTGGCCCACATCTGTGTCTCGGCCAATGGATGGCCAGCCTGGAGGTGCGTGCCTTCCTGCAGGCGACCATGAATGAGGTTCAAGAGGCACAGTGGAAGCTCGGTGTTGAAGCAACGCAGGACGGCATCGACTGCAATGCCGGCAACAAAGCCGAGTGCCGCATCGGCCGCGTGGTGGAAACCCGCCCGATGACGGTGACCGCGGCGTCAGAAGCCGACCTTCGTATTCTCAAGGAATCGCTTACCTCCACCATCCTGCCGGCCTTCGTGAAGCGCTGCGGCGACCGCTGCGGCGAGATCTATAACCGCATCATCGCGCCCATCACCGGCGTTCGTTACGAAGCACGCTGAGCGATGATCCATCATCTCAAGGCCGAGGATTTCCGCGCCGTTCCCTGGAAGAACGGCGGGGGAACGGCGACCGACATTAAGGTCGTCAACGGCCCGGATGGCGCAACCGACTGGCGCGTTGGCACTGCGTCTATTGATCGCGACGGGCCGTTTTCGGACTATGCGGACTATGAGCGCACCTTCGTCATTATTGAGGGCGCCGGCGTCTTTCTCGATTTTCCCGACGGCGTGTCGCACGATCTGCCGTGCGATCAGGTCTTGGTCTTTCGGGGCGGGCCCCCGCCCGGCTGCCGGCTTAAAAGCGGCCGCGCCACCGCCTTTAACCTGATGACAAGGGTCGGTAGCTTCACAGGCAAGCTCTCGGTCGGCGCCCCGCCCGGCGCCGCCTGGTTTGAAGGTGCGGGCGTCATCGTTGTCTATGCACTCGATGGGGACGTGACGGTCACGATCGCCGGCAAGAGCCATGCCGTCGCCGCCGGTGGCGCCATGATCATCGAGGGGCCCGACGCTGCGGCTGTTGCCGTCTCTGCCACGCGCGTGGTTCTCGCCCATCTTCGCTCGGCCTGACCGGGGAAGCTCACACGCGTGTTCAGCGAAGACGCGACAGTTCCTTGACAATCCCCGGGTCTCGCCCCTATAGACGCCGCAACTCATCACATCCCGTTAGCGCTCGGGTTTCCCGACGCGGCGGTCTTTTTGTCGGAAGGTGGCCCATGAAGGTCCGCAACTCGCTCAAGTCGCTCCGCGGCCGTCATCGCGCGAACCAGATCGTTCGTCGCAAGGGCCGCGTTTACGTGATCAACAAGGTCCAGAAGCGCTTCAAGGCCCGCCAGGGTTGAGGCCTGCTTCGACGGGGATGGCGGCGGGATCTCGCCCGCCATCACGTCCGCTTGTTTCCTGATCGATGTCGATTGACCGACGCCGGGTGCTCCGTCACTCTGGCGTCATGACTCGTTTTGCCCTCACCCTTTCTGCGCTGCTCGCCTGCTCGAGCGCCTTTGCCCAAGCGCCAGCCCCTCGCCCGACCGATTTGCCGGCGGCCGGCAATCCAACGGCGCCCTCGGTGGATGCCGAGCGTCAGCGCAGGCTCGATGAATTGTTCTCCCGGCTGAAAGAAGCGCCCAATGAGCGCGCAGCCCGCTTGATCGAGCGCGAGATCGCGATCTTCCAGAACCGCTCAGGCTCCGACACCGCCGACCTCCTGCACGCCCGTGGCGTTCAGGCTTTCGAGCGCCAGGATCTCGACCTGTCGCTCGTGATGTTCGACGCCATGTGCGACCTCTATCCCGAATTCACGGAAGCCTTCGCGAAGCGTGCCACCGTCTATTTGATGCGCCGCGAATATGGCCGGGCCGTCGCCGATCTTGAGACCGTGCTGTCACGTGAGCCGCGCCACTTCACTGCGCTCGCAGCGCTCGGCACCGTGTTTCAGCAATTGGGTGACGAGAAGAACGCGCTTGCCGCCTTCAAGCGCGCGATTGAAATCAATCCGCTGATGGAGCGGGTGCCGGACATTATTCGCCGCCTCTCGCCCAATGTGGAAGGCCGCGACATCTAGTCTATTGAGCGAAACCGCCGCTGGGCTGCATCGTCGCGACGCCTTGCTCTATCGCACTGCGGTAGTTCCCGAACCTCCCGATATCCATGGGCTTGCCATAGTCTTGCCGCTGGCCTGGTTCCTGCCAGGGCCCAGCCTAAGAGATATGCCCCATGGATGCGCTGTTACCTCTCGCCTTGCCCGCCCTCACCGCCGCCTGGACCGCCTGGCGGTCGCGCGCGATTGAGCGCGCCCATCCCCCTGAGGGTAACTTTGTCGACACCCGCGCCGGGCGCATTCACGTGCTTGACCGTGGCTATGGCAAGACGCCTGTGGTGTTCCTCCATGGCGCGAGCAGCAATCTGCGCACCTGGGAGCCCGCCATCGGCTATGGGCTTGGAAACCTTGGCCGCACGATCCTGCTCGACCGCCCGGGCCATGGCTTTTCCGAACGCATAGCGGGCCGCGGCGCCGCGTCGCTTGAGCATCAGGCGGGCGCCGTCATCGACGTGTTGGATGAACTCGGCATCGATCAAGCGGTGATGGTCGCCCATTCCTGGGCCGGTGCGCTTGGCGCGCGGCTAGGACTTGACCATCCCGACCGGGTCGCAGGACTCGTGATGCTCGCCCCCGTCACCCATCCCTGGCCGGGCGGGGTCTCCTGGTATTACGAGGTCGCGGCAAGGCCTGTCATCGGCGAACTCTTCACCTGGACGCTGACCTTGCCCGTGGGCGAAATGTGGATGCAGCAGGGCATGAAAAGCGTCTTCGCGCCCCAATCGATTCCAGAGGCCTATCAGGATCGCGCGGCAATCCCCTTGGTGCTGCGTCCGCACCAGTTCCGCGCCAATGCCGAGGATTGTGCGTCGCTTTTGGCCGAAGTCACCGCCCAGGCCCCGCGTTATGGCGAGATTTCCTGCCCCATGACGGTGATCTCAGGCACCGATGACGCCGTGGTCTGGACCCATTTGCACAGCCATGGCCTCAAAGCCGATGTGCCGCATACCAAGCTCATCCTGCTGGATGGCATCGGTCACGCCCCCCATCACGCCAAGCCGGAATTGGTGCTGACCGAGGTCGCCTCCATGCTGGCCGAGGTCGCCTGAGGGTTTCGCGTCTAAACGTCGCTGTCGTCGCCGCCCACGAAGGCAATGCGTAGCATGTTGGTGGCGCCCGGCGTCCCGAGCGGCACGCCTGCCACCACGATGATGCGCTGTCCCGGTTTGGCAAACCCATCCTTGAAGGCGAAGCGGCAAGATCGGCGCACCATATCGTCGAGGTCGTGCGCGTCTTCGGTGACGACGCAATGCACCCCCCAGACCAGCGACAAGCGCCGTGCAGTGGAGAGATTAGGGGTAAGCGCAATGGTCAAGGGCTTTGGCCGCTCGCGGCAGACGCGAAGGGCGGTCGAGCCCGAAAAGGTCCAGCACACCACCGCTGAGAGGTCCAAGGTCTCGGCAATCTGGCGGGCGGCGGCCGCGATCGCGTCTGCCCCCGTCGGCTCCGGCTCAGCGCGCTGAGCGAGAACCACCGCGCGGTAGGTGGGATCAGCCTCCACCTCCTCGCAAATGCGGTTCATCATGCTCACCGCCTCAACCGAATATTGGCCCGCCGCACTTTCCGCCGACAGCATCACCGCATCCGCCCCTTCGAAGACGGCAGTCGCCACGTCAGAGACCTCAGCCCGCGTCGGCACGGGCGCCGAAATCATGCTCTCCAGCATTTGGGTTGCGACCACCACGGGCTTGCCGGTCCTCCGACAGGCGCGCGTGATTTGCTTTTGAATGCCGGGTACCTTGGCCATGGGCATTTCGACGCCGAGATCGCCGCGCGCCACCATCAGCGCATCGGCGATTTCCATGATCTCATTGAGACGGGCGACCGCCTGCGGTTTTTCGATTTTGGCCATGACGGAGGCGCGGCCGCGCGCGATCTTCTTCACCTCAGCCACATCCTCGGGCCGCTGGACGAAGGAGAGCGCCACCCAATCGACGCCGGCATTCAAGGCCGCATCAAGGTCGGAGCGATCCTTTTCGGTGAGCGCCGACACCGGCAACACCGTATCGGGCAGGCTGACGCCCTTGCGGTCGGAGAGCTTGCCGCCGACGATGACGACGCAGAGCGCATCGGTAGCGCTATGGTCTTTCACCTCCAACACCACCTTGCCGTCATCGAGGATGAGGCGGTGGCCGGGTTCAAGGCCTGCGAAGATTTCCGGGTGAGGCAAATAAACGCGCGAGACATCGCCGGGTGCGGGATTGGAATCGAGCGTGATCATCGCGCCCTTTTCCAACAGCACCGGCCCGCCGGCGAAGGACCCGACCCGCAATTTCGGCCCCTGAAGGTCAGCGAGAATGCCGATGGGCCGCTGATATTCATGCTCGATGGAGCGGATCGTCTCTACAAAGCCGCGCAGCTTGTCGTGGGGGGTGTGGCTCATATTGATGCGGAAGACATCCGCACCGGCCTCGAACAGGGTGGCAATGGCAGCCCTGGTGGAGGAAGCCGGCCCAAGGGTTGCAAGGATCTTCGTTCGACGTTGGCGGCGCATTGTTTGTCCTGCTTCGTTTGACGCAAGGGTAGACCGGATTCGCGCCAAAGTGCGAGCAGAATGGACGGGGTCGATCACTGGTCGATGACAAGACCGCCAACGCGGGCTATGTGGCCCTCTGAATGAACTGAGTTGAACGCATGGACCTGCATCTCAAAGACAAAGTTGTCGTCATCACCGGCCCAGCCAAAGGCATGGGCGCGGCCGTCACGCTCGCCTTTGCCGCCGAGGGCGCAAAGCTCGCCCTTCTCGGCCGCGATACCGCAGCCATTGCCCCCGTGGCGGAGGAAGCACGCGCCAAGGGCGCACCCGCCATCGTGATCGGCTGCGATCTCACCAAGGGCGCCGACTGCGAACGCGCCATTGCTGAGACCATGACAGCCTATGGCGGGCGCATCGACGTGCTAGTCAATGTCGCCGGCGGCTCCGGCCCCATCGGCAAGACCGGATGGCAAACAACGGAAGAGGAGTTCGACGAGATCGTCGACCTCAATATGCGCGGCTCGTTCAACACCATGCGCGCGGTCTCGCCCATCATGATCGCCCAACGCGAGGGGCGCATCGTCAATGTGGGCGGCACCTTCGGCATGCGCGGGCGCGCCGGCCGCATGGCCTATTCCGCCTCGAAATGGGGCCTGCGCGGCATCACCAAGAGCTTCGCGCTGGAGCTTGGTCCCTACGGCATCAACGTCAATATCGTCGCGCCCGGCATGGTCGACGGCGACCGCTTTCGCAAGAAAGTGGTGCCGGAGATGGCGACGCGCCTCGGCATCACCCATGAGGCGGCGGTTGAAAAGCATGCGGCCGACTATGCGCTGCGACGCGTCTCCACCGATGTGGATGTCGCCAATGCCTGCCTGTTTCTGGCCTCCGACGTGTCGCGTCAGATCACTGGCGTCGATCTGCCGGTGGACGGCGGCTGGGCAATGCTCTGATCATCGCACCGGAAGAAAACGTGTTCCCTCGTCTTGCAGGACCTTGATCCCATGATCCCCACCCCTGATCTCGTCATCACCGGCGGTTCCGTCGTCTCGGGCGAAGCGCGCATGCGCGCCGATGTCGCGATCAAGGACGGGCTGATCCTGGCGGTCGGCGCGCCCGGCTCCTTACCGGCGGGCCGGGAGACGTTGGATGCGACCGATCACTACGTCCTGCCCGGCGCCATCGACGTGCACGTCCATTTCCGCGAGCCCGGTTATACCCACAAAGAGGATTGGGCGACCGGATCGGCGGCAGCGGCCATGGGCGGCACCACCACAGTCTTCGAAATGCCGAACACCCATCCGCCCACGCGCTCGGCTGAAGAACTGAAGCGCAAATTCGAGGCAGCGGAAAAATCCTATGTGGATTTCGGCATTTACGGCCTCTTGGCGGAAGACAATATCGGCGAGCTCGACGGTCTCATCGAAGGCGGTGTCGCCGCCTTCAAATGCTTCATGGGCAATACTTTCGGCAACCTGCCCTCGCCCTCCACCGGCGCCATGCTGGAGGGCTTTGAGATCATCGCGCCCTCGGGCCTACGCATCTCTCTGCACGCTGAAACCGCCTCCATCATGGCCTGGCGGCAAGAGCGCTTGCGCGCCGCCGGTCGCAATGCGCCGCTCGACCATGTGCTCGCTCGCCCCGCAGTCGTGGCAGCAGAA
>JBAWYY010000162.1:0-6346 GCA_037143285.1 Alphaproteobacteria bacterium
CGATTCTCCCTTTCGGCGTTCGCTCCCAGCTTGAGACAGGCGATGTCTCGCCGGGCAGCGAGGCCGGTGCGCCGGCGCGGCCGGCTTTGATGCAGAAAGTGCTTTGGACCACTGTGGTCTCGGCCATCGTCTTTGGTCTGTTTTATGCCAATTACGTCAATGGCTGGGTGACCGTCGATAACGTGCCCTTCGTCCCGCGCTTTCAGGGCCCGATGCGCTGACCGTGAAACATTCGAAAAGTTCCGTACGTCCGATGATGCACTTTTTTGCGTCAACCTGTGCACATTTGGGTGACAAACGTTTTGCGCTACGCTAGCGTCACATCGCTGCAAAGAAAGAGGCCGCTCTTCCACCAGGGAGATTAAGGGCTCAAAGTCTTGGGAGGACACACTTTAGGCCGCGCGCCGAGCTCGGCGCCAGCTAAAGTGGATCAAGGAAACCGGGGTGCCAGTCGCGATGAAACGTCGACGGTCAATCTCCCGGTGAATGCCTGAGAGGCGGGATCACGGATCCCGCCTTTTTCTTTGTTCAAACAACCGCGCGCCGGAATGCGTTATTGCCGGAAACCCTTGCGCGTCGCGTTGAAAACCGGTTTGGTCCGCAATCATCGCTGCCGAGGTTCACCCATGCGCCTGTCTCGCTATTTCCTTCCAACCCTGCGTGACACGCCCAAGGAAGCTGAAATCGTCTCTCACCGGCTGATGCTGCGGGCCGGCATGATTCGGCAGGAATCAGCCGGTATCTATGCGTGGCTGCCGCTTGGCCTCAGGGTGCTGAAGAAGGTCGAGGCCATCGTCCGCGAAGAGCAGAATCGCTCCGGCGCGATCGAGCTGTTGATGCCTACAATTCAGTCAGCCGACCTCTGGCGCGAAAGCGGTCGTTACGACGCCTATGGCAAGGAAATGCTGCGGATTAAGGACCGGCATGACCGCGAGATGCTGTTCGGGCCGACGAATGAGGAAATGATCACCGAGATTTTTCGGGCCTATGTGAAGTCCTATAAGGACCTGCCCCTGAACCTCTATCACCTCCAGTGGAAGTTCCGTGACGAGGTTCGTCCGCGCTTCGGTGTGATGCGGTCGCGCGAGTTCCTCATGAAGGACGCCTATTCCTTCGATCTCGATAAGGCCGGCGCGATCCACGCCTATAACAAGATGTTCGTCGCCTATCTGCGGACTTTTGAGCGCTTGGGCCTGAAATCCATCCCCATGCGCGCTGACACCGGCCCCATCGGCGGGGACTTGAGCCACGAATTCATTATTCTCGCCGATACCGGCGAGTCCGAGGTGTTCTTCCATAGCGATTATCTCGCCATTCCGGTTCCCGGCGCCGACACCAATTTCAACGATATCGCCGCGCTGCAGGGGACCGTTGACCGCTGGACCTCGCTTTATGCGGCAACGTCAGAAATGCACGATGCGGGCGCCTTCGAGGCCATTCCCGCTGACAAGCGGGTTTCCGCGCGCGGGATCGAAGTCGGTCACATCTTCTATTTCGGCTTGAAATATTCCGAGCCCATGGGCGCCACCGTCCAAGGTCCGGACGGTCGGCCGACCCCCGTGCATATGGGCTCCTATGGCATCGGCCCGACCCGCGTGGTCGCAGCCGCCGTTGAGGCAAGCCACGATGACGCCGGCATTCGCTGGCCCGAGGCCATCGCGCCGTTCCGTGTCGCGCTCTTGAACCTCAAGCAGGGCGACGCTGCGGTCGACGGCGCTTGCGAGGAACTCTATCGCGCGCTGTCGAGCCAAGGCGTCGAGGTTCTCTACGACGACCGCGATGAGCGCCCCGGTGCGAAGTTTGCCAATGCGGATCTGATCGGCGTGCCCTATCAGGTGATGATTGGCCCAAGAAGCCTTGCTGAGGGCAAGGTTGAGGTGAAGGTGAGGGCGACCGGCGCGCGCGAACTCATGGTGACCGAGGACATGCTGGTGCAGGTCGCGCCCTGGCGTCGGCGCCGTGATATTCCGCTCTGAGACGGGCTTTGGCGCGGATCGCAATTCATTCGCGCAAAGTTCCAAATTTCCGGCACAACCCCATCCCGCAAAAGCCTGAATCAGATAGGTAGGAGTAGCGACACACTTTCCTGTCGCCTCGCCACCCCTGGTTCCATGTCTGACACAACGACGACACGCCCCTTCTCCCCCTTCGAATGGATGCTGTCCTGGCGCTATTTGCGCGCCCGGCGGAAGGAAGGCTTCATTTCGGTGATCGCAGGGTTCTCGTTTGTCGGCATCATGCTGGGGGTCGCAACCCTCATCATTGTCATGGCCGTGATGAACGGGTTCCGGAAGGAACTGCTGGGCAAGATTCTGGGCATTCAGGGGCACATGGTGCTGCAGCCCATTGAACAACCCCTGACCGATTTCGCCGATGTCGCCGAGCGCCTCATGAAGGTTCCGGGCATTCGCCTTGCGGCTCCCGTAATCGAGGGGCAAGCCTTGGCGTCGTCGCCGTTCAACGCTGGTGGCACCGTTGTGCGTGGCATGCGCGCGGTCGACCTGAAGCGCTTGCCCTTGATCGCCAACAACATTCGTCAAGGCACCATCGACGACTTCGACACGGTCGAAGGCGTGATGATCGGGGCGCGGCTCGCGGGGCAATTGTCGCTACGCCTTGGTGATAACCTGACCCTGGTGTCCCCCAAGGGCATCCGAACGCCCATGGGCGTGACACCACGCATCAAGGCCTATCCTGTCGTCGCGATCTTTGAAGTCGGCATGACCGAGTACGATTCCGCCTTCGTGTTCATGCCCTTTAACGAGGCGCAGGCCTATTTTGATCGCGATGGCGATGCCTCATCCATTGAGGTCTATACCAACAACCCCGATCGCATCGATGAGCACCGCCGAGCGGTGTCCGAGGCCCTGACGAGGCCTGTCTTTATTGTCGACTGGCGCCAGCGCAACGCGACCTTCTTTTCCGCCCTTCAGGTCGAGCGGAACGTGATGTTCATGATTCTCACTCTGATCGTGCTGGTCGCAGCGCTCAATATCGTCTCCGGACTCATCATGCTCGTGAAGGACAAGGGTCGCGATATCGCGATCCTGCGCACCATGGGCGCGACGCGCGGCGCAGTGATGCGGATATTTCTCATTACGGGTGCAGCCATTGGCGTCGTCGGTACCATCGCAGGGTTCCTCCTTGGCGTTGTCATTTGCCTCAACATTCAGGCGATCCAGGACTTCGTGTCTTGGATGCTCGGCACCACATTGTGGGATCCGACCGTGCGCTTCCTCACCCAGATCCCTGCGGATATGTCGACGGGCGAGACCTTTTCGGTGCTCTTCATGGCACTGATCCTGTCGCTCCTTGCTACCCTTTACCCCTCCTGGCGGGCCGCAAAGCTCGATCCGGTTGAAGCCCTGCGCTATGAGTGATGGTGTGACCGAATCCCTCGAGCCTATGACTGCTGACCAAGCCTCCTCGCCTGATCGCGAGATGCCAGCCCTGTGGCTACAGGCGGTCGAACGGCGCTACGTCCAGGCGGGTGGTCCACTGGATATTCTCAAAGGCGCTGACCTCGCGATTTGGCCTGGTGAGAGCGTTGCCTTGATCGCGCCCTCCGGAACCGGCAAATCAACGCTTCTCCACGTCGCCGGATTGCTGGAGGCGCCCGATGGAGGAGAAGTCCATTTAGGGGGGCGACCGACATCGGGCCTGTCGGATAGCGAACGCACGGCCATGCGGCGCAATGAGATCGGCTTCGTGTACCAGTTCCACCACCTGTTGCCCGAGTTCTCGGCGTTAGAGAATGTGATGATGCCGCAGATGATCCGGGGTCTCGCACGCGGTGAAGCGCGCACGCGGGCCGCCGAACTTCTCGGCTATCTGGGCCTGGGTGAGCGTCTCGATCATCGCCCGGCCGAACTCTCTGGCGGGGAACAGCAGCGGGTCGCCATCGCACGCGCGGTGGCTAATGCACCCCGGGTTCTCCTTGCCGACGAGCCCACTGGGAACCTTGATCCCAAGACCTCGGACCATGTCTTTGGCGCGCTCACTCAGCTCGTGCGGGCGTCAAAGCTCGCGGCCCTCGTCGCGACCCATAACATGGCGCTCGCAGCCCGCATGGACCGCCGCGTCACCATCCGGGACGGCCTTGTCGTCGAGATGTAATCCCCCGCATTAAGTTTTGATTCACCCTCGATGTTCTTTGAATGTTCTCATCTCTTGCGATGAGAACAAAAGTCGAACATTATCATTGCGGATCGAAACACCAACGGCACGGGAGGCCCTCATGATCCGCTCAATCCTCGAAGACTGCGCAGCACTCGTTTCGCTCGCTCTGTTCACCGGTATGATTTCCCTGTTCGCCCAGGGCATGCAGGGCATCTGAAAATACGAGTTAAATCAGAGAACTATCGGGTAAGCCTGATTCTGAATCAAAATCGCAACGACTTGAATCAGTTTCTTGGTTCAGGTCGGATCACCCCGGGTTGCCACAAGCCCGCGTTCGTCCTCACCCACCGTGACGCGCTCGTCGATGGCGAGATCAATGGGGCCGCGAACCATCACGCGGGCACCGGCGTCGAGGGTCACAAGGGCGATCCCATAGCCGCCTTCGACCTCCCATTCCGGGGCGGGCGACCTGCGCACATGGGTCGCTGAGAAGACGGTGCCGGCACCATCGGCCAAGAACGATTCGACTTTGCGCCCGCCGCAGTCCGGACAGAGCGCGCGCGCGAATTGCCATACCGCCGCACAGGCCTCGCACCGCATCAGAGGGACGGTCATGTCACGCGCTCCAGGACGAGGCTCACATGGCTGGACAGCACGCCGCCATCCGCATGGAGAAAGGCGGAGGAGGCGGGTCGCGCTTGGGTCGGACCGGCCTCACCGCGCATCTGCCTCACCACCTCGACCACATGGGCCATGAAACCGGCAACGCCGGGATGGCCGAAGGAGAGGAGGCCACCATGGGGGTTCAGCGGCAAGGGTCCCGTCAAATTAAAGGCACCGGCGGCCGCATCGCGCCCGGCCTGACCGCGCCCTGAAAAACCGAGGGCTTCCAGGAAAATCGCGAGCGTCGGCGTGAAGCTGTCATAGATCCCGAGAAGCTGCATATCGGCCGGCCTGCGCCCCGCAGCTTCCAAGGCCCTGCCCGACGCGATCTTTGCGCCGAGGCCGAGGTCATCTGGCATTTCGGAGACATGCTGGTGCGTATGGGCTTCCCCAGTCCCGATCACTTGGATCGCGGCCTTCGCGCCAGGCTCGGCAGACACAATAATGGCCGCCGCCCCATCCGAGATCGGGCAGCAATCCAGCAGCTTCAGGGGTGAGGCGACCGGCTTCGAGGTCATCACATCCTGGACCGTGATCGGCTGTCGCAACTGCGCATCGGGATGGGCTGCCGCATGGCGCCGCATCAGCACCGCAAGGGCTGCGAGTTCCTCCTCGCGCGCGCCGGTCTCGTGCAGGTAGCGCGCGGCCAGGAGGGCGTAATAGGCCGGGATCGAAGCCCCAAGCGGCACTTCATGAACGGGGTGGCCGACGGTTGCGAGCGTTTTCACCGCGTCGTCGCGGCTCTGCCCGGTAAGGCGGTTTTCGCCGGCAACGACCAGCACCTTTCGAGCCGCACCCGCCTTGATGAGATGCGTGGCGAGAACAATCGCCATCGCCCCCGTCGCTCCGCCGGTGCGCACCTCATGGGCGTGGCGCGGCTTGAGGCCTAATCGTTCGCAGACCACCGTCCCCATCATGTAATGCGGCAGCGTGGTCGCATAGCCCGTGATGAGGCCGTCGATCTCGTCGCGCTCAAGGCCCGCATCATCCAGCGCCGCAATCGCTGCCTGTTCCATCAACTCCAGTGGCCCAAGGCCCGGGTGCTTGCCATAGCGCGTCACCGCGACGCCAACGAGATGGGATGATGGCATGGGCTATCCTCTCGACGGCTTCATAGCGGCCCACTCGTCATCGGAGAGCGCGCCGAGGAACCCGAATGTGCCGGCACCTTTCAGCCAGCGCCCGCCGTCAATGGTGACGCAGTCGCCTTGGATGTAACTTGCGCCATCCGACATGAGAAAAGCCGCAAGCGTTGCAAGCTCTTCCGGATCGCCGGGACGCCCCAGCACATTGTTGGTCTCATGGTGGGCTGCAAGCTCAGGTCTCGGCACCAGACGCTCCCAGGCGCCTTTGGTCGGAAACGCGCCGGGCGAAATCGCGACCAGCCGGATGCCTTTCGGCCCCCATTCCACCGCAAGCGAGCGGGTCATGGCGAGCAATCCGGCTTTAGCCATTGCCGAGGGCACCACATAGGGCGAGCCATGCCAAGCATAGCTCGTGAGTATTGAGAGTACCGTCGCGCGATGGCCCCCGGCAATCCAGCGCTTGCCCGCCTCCATCGTGC
>JBAWYY010000163.1:0-6341 GCA_037143285.1 Alphaproteobacteria bacterium
CCTCGCAGCGCTTCAAGGCCCAGCGATAGACGGCTGCTCGGCTCAGGACGTCGCCGCGAACCTCCGCCCGGGTTAGGTCCGGCGGGGTCTTTTTATAGGCCATCATGACCTCGAGCGCGTCGGTCGCTTCATCCAGGCATTCGACGAGGCCATAGAGGCCGGCGGTGCGCCGGAGCATCACCCAATCGCGTTTGAGCGGCAAAAGCGTCTCTAAAGCCTGGTCATTTTGGCCCTGGGAGAGGCTTTCGGCCGCTAGTGCCAGCCTCGCGCCCGTGCCGTCGAGGGTGTCGGCGAACATCATCACGCGGCGGAAGGGGCCGGGCGGGCTTGTGCGAAAGGTCGTGGTGATGCCGGTCCAGAGTTCGATGAGGCGGCGGAGCGAGGCTTCCGCATCCTCGACCTTGCCGGCGCGCAGGCCTGATGTGGTCAGGCGATAGAGCGAGCGAGCCTCGGTAAGCCGGGTCTGGAACGAATCCGTGGCGTCGCTTGCGCTTGATGGATGAGCGAAAGCGAGCAAGATCAGCAGGATGGCGAGGCGGGCAATCAGCATGGCGCGCACCATAGCCGATTGAGCCCGAGGAATCACCCCGGGCGAATTGACCCGTTTCGGATTACGCGTTCGGCCTCGAACCGACGAAAACCGCGCTTCCCGCAAGGCAAAGGCCAGACGCGGCGATGGCGACCGGGGGTGCTGTGAACCAGATCAGGACGAAGGAGGCCGCCATGGAGCCGATGGCGATGACCTTGATCGCCGGCGCGATGCTCCCCGTTCGGCGCCAAGTGGTGACGGGGGGGCCGAGTTTCGGGTGGGTGAGGAGCCAATGCTCGAAGCGCGGCGAGGTCCGGGCGAAGATCGCCGCCGCCATGATGAGGAAGACCGTGCCGGGGATGCCGGGCAGGATCACGCCGACGATGCCAACCGCGACAAAGACCCATCCGAGCCCGATCAAAGCGTAGTGGTAGACCCTTCGCATGGCTCAGCCCGCCTTGACCAATCGGATCGCTTCGTCACGTCCGAATAGGTAGAGGAGATCGCGAAGTGCGTCGCCTCTCGGTGTTACGAGCTTGGGGTCGGTTTCGATCACTAGCTTCGCGTCTTTTCTCGCGGATTCCAAAAGGCCTGCGTGATGTTCGAAGCGCACGAAGCGAAAGCCGGGGAGCCCCGACTGGCGGGTTCCGAGGACGTCGCCTGCGCCCCGGAGTTTGAGATCTTCCTCGGCAATGACAAAGCCGTCCTCGGTCGCGCGCATCACTTCCAAACGCGTGGCGGCATTGGCTGAGAGCGCGCCGCGATAAAGGAGGAGGCAGGTGGACTGCGTCTCGCCGCGACCGACCCGCCCGCACAACTGGTGCAATTGGGCGAGACCGAAATTTTCCGCCTGTTCAATCACCATGATCGAGGCATTGGGCACGTCGACACCCACCTCAATGACGGTGGTCGCAACCAGGATCATCGCATCGGCACGCTGGAACCGTAGCATGGCGGCGTCCTTGTCGGCGCCCTTCATTTTGCCGTGGATGAGCGCAACCCGATCGCCGAAATGGGCGGACAAATCGGCAAAGCGCGCTTCTGCGGCGGCAAGATCGCTGTCCTCGCTTTCCTCCACCAGGGGACAGACCCAATAGACCTGACGCCCGGCGTCGATGGCGCGGCACAGGCCCTCGACCACTTCGCCTAGGCGGTCGGCCGAAACGATGCGGGTGTCGATGGGTTTGCGGCCTGCGGGCTTCTCGCGGAGTTGCGAGGAATCCATGTCGCCGAAAAAGGTCAGCACGAGCGTGCGCGGGATCGGGGTTGCGGTCATCACGAGAAGGTCAACCGCCTCGCCTTTGGCGGCCAAAGCCAAGCGTTGATGCACGCCAAAACGATGCTGTTCGTCGATGACCGCTAGGCCCAGGTCATGAAATTGGACGGCGTCCTGAAAGAGGGCGTGGGTGCCGACAACGATCGCGATCTCGCCGGAGGCAAGGCCTGCAAGGATTCGCTCGCGCTCGCGCCCTTTTTCTCGGCCTGTGAGAATGGCGACCTGGAGGCCGGTGGATCCAACCAGCGCGGTTAAGGTGCGGGCATGTTGGCGTGCCAAAAGTTCAGTCGGTGCCATCAAAGCAGATTGGCGTCCGGCTTCAGCTGCGAGTGCCATGGCAAAGAGTGCAACAACCGTTTTGCCAGAGCCGACATCACCTTGGAGCAAGCGCAGCATGCGGGTCTCAGAGCCCATGTCGGCGGCGATAGCGGCAATGGCCTCACGCTGTGCGCCCGTCAGTGTGAAGGGCAGGCCCGCTTCTATCTGCGCCCGCAAGGCGCCGTCGCCCTGTGTGATGCGGCCGCGTGGGCGGCGCAAATTGGTCCGCACGAGAAGAAGCGCGAGCTGATTGGCAAGCATTTCGTCATAGGCAAGGCGCGTCCAGGATAGTCCAGCGGCGGCTGCATCCTCAGGCGTTTTGGGGTCGTGGAGAGCGGCAAGCGCTGACCCAAAGCTCGGTGACCCTGCACGGGCGAGATAATGCGTGTCCTGCCATTCAGCGAGACGGGGGAGGCGGGCAAGTGCTGCTTGCGCGGCCCGCCGCACGACGCCTGCTGAAAGGCCCTCCGTGAGGGGGTAGATCGCTTCCATCGGCGGCATATTGGCTGCCTGCTCAAGGGTCAGCACCCGGTCCGGATGCATCATCTGGCGCATGCCGTCATAGAGTTGGACCGTGCCGGAGATGACGCGGGTTTCGCCGACCGGGCAGAGTTCTTGAATGCGTCGGTCGATCGCCTTGAACCATCCGAGCGTCATGTCGCCGGTGTCGTCGGAGACGAGCACGCGGTAGGGCGCTTTGCTGCCGCGCGGGGTCGGACGATGTTTCTCGATCCGGACTTCGAGTGTTACCAGTTCGCCCGGGACTGCGTCCGCGATCGTCGGGCGCGAGCGGCGGTCCACGAGGCCTGATGGCGCATGGAAGAGAATGTCGAGGACCCTCGGCGGCCCCTCGGTGCCGAGGAGCCGTTTGAAGAGGCCTTCAAGTTTGCCGCCGACGCCTTTGAGCGTGGTCATCGGGGCGAAGAGGGGGTCGAGTCGCGCTGGCCGCATGGGCGGCATGTTAAGGCCAACTGTGTCCGCTGACACCGCCTCTCGCGTCTGCTAATCGAACAATCAATCCCGTGGGCCGTCCAAACGGCAACCGCGCTCAACTTCTATTTTCCAAGGACGAAGGCGATGACAGGAACAACTCGATCCAGTGCCGATCTTGATCCGCGCCGCCGCAAGATCTTGTTTCGCTCGTGGCATCGCGGCACCCGCGAAATGGACTTGATCATGGGCCGGTTTGCGGATGTGGCGATTGGCGAGCTCACACCGGCTGAACTCGACGACTACGAGCAGCTGATCGAGGTCAAGGATCGCGACTTGTTTGCTTGGATCACCGACCAGGCCGACGCCCCCGGCAATTATGACACGGCCGTCTATCGCCGCCTCAAGGCCTTCCATACCGAGGGCAAGGGAGCTTGGGCCGGCTGATGGCGTCTCGGTCTCCTGCTGACATTCTTGCTGGCCAAGGCCGCTTAACGCTCGCTGGCGTGCCCCAGGGTTTCGACGCCCTGGTGGTCGCTGATCTTGCACGCGCGCTCCATGCCAAGGGTGGGCAAGCCTCGCCGGAATTGGTGGTGATCCTCGCGGATGCGGCTCGCGTTCAGGCGATGGAACAGGCGCTCGTCTTCTTTGCGCCGACCATTGAGGTGCTCTCGCTGCCGGCCTGGGACTGCCAGCCCTATGACCGTGCGTCCCCCAGCGGGCCGGTTATGGCGCAGCGCATGCTCACTTTGTCGCGGCTCGCGCGGGTTCAAGGACGCTCGACGCCTGCGATCTTGCTCACGACAGTCAATGCCGCACTTCAGCGAGTGACCGCCCGCGAGACCATCGCCAAGGCGTCACTTTCAGCGGCGCCAGGCAATGTCCTGTCGATGAAGGATTTGTCGGCTTGGCTTGAGACCAATGGCTATTCTCGCACCTCAACGGTGCGTGACACTGGCGACTATGCTGTTCGCGGCGGCATTCTCGACCTGTTTCCGCCGGGACTGGCCGAGCCCATTCGGCTCGACTTCTTTGGTGACCAGCTCGAGACGATCCGCACTTTCGATCCCGAGACCCAACGCACCATCGGTCAGTTGCGGCGCTTGGATTTGGTCCCGACCAGCGAAGTGCCGATCACCACCGAGACCATGACCAAGTTCCGGCTCGCCTATGTCAGGGCCTTTGGCGGCGCGACCAAGGGCGACACGCTCTATGAGGCGGTGTCCGAAGGACGCCGGCATCCGGGCGTCGAGCATTTCATGCCGCTGTTTCATGACAAGCTCGGCACGATCTTCGATTATGTGCCGGGTAGCGCAGTGATTTTGGATGCGCAGGTGGTTGAAGCGGCCAAAGAGCGGCTCATCACGGTCGCCGATCACTACGATGCACGACGCTCCGCCCTCGATGCTGATGCCTCCACCGCCTATAAGCCGCTGCCGCCTGAGCTGCTTTACCTAACCGAGGACGAATGGGATCGCCGCCGCAATGGCGAGGCTGTCGCCCTTTTGACTCCCTTTGCGCTGGCCGGGGCTTCCGACGGCACGATGATCGACCTTGGCGGTCGTCGTGGGCGCTCGTTTGCGGCTGAGCGCGCGGATGAAAATGCCAATGTGTTTGATGCCGTAGTTGCCCATGTGAAGGCACTGCGCGCGTCTAAGAAGCGCGTGCTCCTGGCCGCTTGGTCTGATGGGTCGCGGGATCGCTTGGCGCAAATTCTGGACGATCACGGCCTTGCCCAAGTGAAGTCTGTGTCTAGCCTTGCGGTCGCACAGGCGCTTCGCGGTGATGAAATCGCGCTTGCGGTCATCGGGCTTGAAGAGGGATTTGAGACGCCTGATCTCGCCATCATTGGCGAACAGGATATCCTCGGCGATCGATTGATCCGCGGACAGCGGCGCAAAAAGCGCGCGCAAGATTTCATTTCCGAGGTCACCAACCTTTCGCCCGGTGATCTCGTTGTCCATGTGGACCACGGCATCGGGCGCTTTATCGGCCTGAAGACCGTGACGGTCGGCACAGCCCCCCACGCCTGCGTCGAACTCCACTATGCCGACGGCGCGAAACTCTATTTGCCTGTTGAGAATATCGAGCTTCTGTCGCGCTATGGCTCCGAAGATGCCGAGGCCCAGCTCGACCGTTTAGGTGGCGGCTCCTGGCAAGCGCGCAAAGCGCGGATGAAGAAGCGCATCCTCGAAATGGCCGGTGAGCTGATCAAGATCGCTGCGGCCCGCGCGGTTCGCGAGGCGCCGCGTCTCGTTCCACCCGATGGGGCCTATGACGAATTTGCGGCCCGCTTCCCCTATGACGAGACGGAAGATCAGGCCGGCGCCATTGATGCTGTGCTTGAGGATTTGGCGTCGGGCCATCCGATGGATCGCCTCGTCTGCGGCGATGTGGGATTCGGAAAGACCGAAGTGGCGCTACGCGCGGCTTTCGCCGTTGCGCTTTCGGGCAAGCAGGTGGCCGTAGTCGTGCCGACCACCTTGCTCGCCCGCCAACATTTCAAGACCTTCTCCGAGCGCTTTAAGGGGCTCCCGGTACGGGTCGGGCAGGCCTCACGTATGGTCGGCAATGCCGAACTCAATCGTGTGAAGAAGGAAATCGCCGACGGCTCGCTCGATATTGTGGTTGGCACGCACGCGCTGTTGGGTAAGGCCATTGCGTTCCGGGATCTGGGCCTCGTGATCGTCGACGAAGAACAGCATTTCGGCGTGACCCATAAGGAGCGGCTCAAACAGCTGCGGGCTGAGGTCCATGTCCTGACGCTAACGGCCACGCCGATTCCCCGCACGCTTCAACTCGCCATGAGCGGCGTCCGTGATCTCTCGCTGATCGCGACGCCGCCGGTGGACCGTCTGGCCGTGCGGACCTTCGTGACGCCATTCGATCCGCTTATCATTCGAGAAGCGCTGCTGCGTGAGCGCTATCGCGGCGGGCAGGCGTTTTTCGTTTGTCCGCGCATCGAAGATCTCGCGGATGCGGAAGCCTTCCTGCGGGCGCAGGTACCGGAATCGAAATTCATCGTGGCCCACGGGCAGATGGCACCAACGGAGCTCGAGGATCGTATCGGCGCCTTCTACGACGGGAAGGTCGATATCCTCTTGTCGACGACCATTGTGGAATCCGGCCTCGATATTCCCCGAGCAAATACGCTTGTCGTGTGGCGAGCCGACATGTTCGGGCTGGCCCAACTCTACCAATTGCGCGGGCGTGTCGGCCGGTCGAAAACGCGCGCCTATGCGCTCTTCACCTTGCCGGAGCGCAAACCCATTACGCCTCAGGCGGAGC
>JBAWYY010000164.1:0-6334 GCA_037143285.1 Alphaproteobacteria bacterium
GGCTCACAGCCCCTGCCTTGTCACACTCAGCTCTCGCTCAAGCCGCCGGTGGCGCTGCAGGTGGCGGGGGTGGCGGAGGCGGTGGCGGCGGCGGCGCTCCTGGAGGCGGCGCGGAAGCCGTCGCCGGTGATATGCGCGGCCTACCCGAGAGCTTCGCCCGCAGCAATGCTCGCCCGGGGCCGTCAGAGCCCCATGGCCCCGGCAACAGCTGTTCGGTGCGCAGCCTTGATGCCGTGCCTTGCGAATATCGCCGCCGTCGTCGGCACACGTGATTGCAGGATGCGCCACCAAAACTGAGACCCCGGCTCAAACCGGGGTTTCAGCCGTTTAGGACTGCGGCTTCAAATGGCGCCGATGATCACTGAAACAGTCATCGCCATCAAAACGAGGACGCCAACGAGGAAGGCATTGAAGCGGTGGCGCACATTATTGGTGCCGATGTGGATATAGGCATGAACAATTCGGCTCACCACATAGGCCCAGGCAAGGCCTGTCATCACAGGACCCGTCGCCCCGACATGAATCGCGAGAAACACGAGAACGTAAAACAAAACAGGCGTTTCGAACTGATTTGAGAAATTGTTCGACACCTGTTTTACGCGGCTCGGCCAGGCATCGTTGCCGACCGCAACCTCGCCCATTTTGACCTCGCGGCCTTTAAGCGCACCGACTCGTGCACGAGCCATGAGGCCAAGAACGGTGAAGGTTAGCACCACCTGGACCAGGACCGGCCAGATCAGCGACGAATATCCGGCATTCATGCCGCCCATGGATCAGATCTCCCCTGCCCGCCCAAGTGCGGACGCCCTATCGTGTAACGGCACGCTGAGCCATGCAAGACCTCGATACCGTCCAGCCGTTAGCGGTTCTTGCCGGGGACCCATAAGACGTCGCCGGCTCCCTTATCGTTGAGATAGCGACCGGCGACAAAGAGGAAGTCAGACAGCCGATTCACATAGTGGAGTGCCGGCGCAGACACCTGTTCATTGGGCTTGCGCGACAATTGAACCATCGAGCGCTCGGCACGCCGGCACATGGTGCGGGCAAGGTGTAAATAGGCCGCAGCGGGCGTGCCACCCGGCAGAATGAAGCTCTTGAGGGGCGAAAGCTCGCCGTTCAAGAGATCGATCTCCTGCTCCAGGCGCTTCACCTGCGCGTCGACGATCCGGAGCGGCTCATAGCCGAGATCCTTACCGCCTTCGGGCGTTGCGAGGTCCGCGCCGAGATCGAAGAGGTCGTTCTGGATGCGCGAGAGCATCGCATCGATCGGATCGTTCTGCGTATGGAGCCGCGCAAGCCCCAATGCCGAGTTCGTCTCATCGATGGTGCCGTAAGCCTCGACCCTGAGGTCAAACTTGAGCCGACGCGCGCCCGCTGCAAGGCCGGTTGTGCCGTCGTCACCGGTTTTTGTGTAGATTTTGTTGAGCTTAACCATCGAAAACCCTTTGTGCAGCCTCAGCCGCCGCGGAAATAGAGCGCGAGCATGATGACGATGATCGCGAGGAACTGCAGGCCTACACGCCAGCGCATCAGATTTTGCGACGTGGATGCAGACCCGTTACGGAGCATATTGATCAGGCCCAGCACGAGCACGACGGCAACGGCGCCGATGGCGAAGGGCACGAGAGACTGAAAGGTCATCGCCTCATCCTCAATTGAGCCGCCAAAGCGCGATGTTGAGCACGCTGGCGAAACTGACCCATGCCGCATAGGGCATCAGCAGCAGCGAGACCATGCGGTCATTCGACCACGCGAGCGCAATCAGGGCGAGGATCACGCTCAACAGCGTGAGAATGACGATGACGCCACCGCCGAGGCTGTGGCCATAGAACACGACCCAGGTCCAACTGGCATTCAACACACACTGAACCGCATAGAGCGCGAGCAGCGGACCGCGCAACAAGCCCGCACCGAGAATGAGGCGTGCACCCGCAATCGCAATCATCAGATAAAGGATCGTCCAGACCGGACCAAACAGCCAAGCCGGCGGATTGAAGCTCGGCTTTACGAGCGTTGGATACCAGGCTGGAAGGCCATAGCGATTGGCAAACCCGCTCAACGCCCCAATGCCGATCCACAGGGCGACCATAGCCAAATAGACGCCGATCATGCGCGATCGCTCTGCCGAGACCATGCCGCCTCCTCATCGCCTGCTTCGTGCGGCGGTTAAACTGTTCTACAAGATCGTCACGGCAAAGGGCAGCGGTGGAACGACGTGTCGTTTCCGTTCCGTTCGCTCTCATCTGCGCTTATGTCATGATAGGCAGTCATGATTCGGCCCTATCATCCGACGCCCACAATCCGCGAGCGCTGAATGGCGAACCCAAACGACCTCTTCGCAAAGCTTCCTGACCAGCCCAAGGCCGCGACACCCGTGGTGGCGCCTGCGAAACCGAAGCTGGAAGTGGTAACCGCTGCACCAATGGCGGCGCCTGCTGGCGAAACCTATGATGCCTCCGCCATCGAGGTACTTGAGGGTCTGGAGCCGGTGCGCCGCCGGCCCGGCATGTATATCGGCGGCACCGATGAGAAGGCCCTACACCACCTTTTCGCCGAAGTGATCGACAATGCCATGGACGAGGCGGTCGCCGGCCACGCGACCTGGATCGAAGTGGATCTCTCGGCCGACGGCTATTTGGCGGTGACGGATAATGGCCGTGGCATCCCGGTCGACCCGCACCCGAAATTCCCGAACAAGTCGGCCCTCGAAGTGATCATGTGCACGCTGCACGCCGGCGGCAAGTTCGACAGCAAGGTCTATGAAACCTCGGGCGGTCTGCACGGCGTCGGCGTATCGGTCGTGAACGCGCTTTCCATCGACCTCGAAGTCGAAGTCGCGCGCGGCCAACAGCTCTATCGCCAGCGTTTCGCCCGTGGCGTGCCGCAGGGCGGCCTTGAAGATCTCGGCCGTGTTCAAAACCGGCGCGGCACCAAGGTGCGCTTCAAGCCGGACCCGACCATCTTCAAGGACGGCTCAACCTTCAAACCCGCGCGCCTGTTCAAAATGGCGCGCTCCAAGGCCTATCTCTTCGGCGGCGTTGAAATCCGTTGGCGCTGCGACCCCGAACTGGTCAAGGGCACGGATACACCGGACCGGGACACCTTCCGCTTTGCCGGCGGCTTGAAGGACTATCTCGCCGTCACCCTCAAGGGCGCGGCCATGGTCCACCCCGATCTCTTCGCGGGCAAGACCGACAAGACCTCGGGCCATGGTTCTGTCGAATGGGCGATCGGCTGGGTTGGCGACCAGGACGGCTTTGTCTCGTCCTATTGCAACACGATCCCGACGCCCGAAGGCGGCACCCACGAACAGGGCCTGCGCATCGCGCTCGTTCGCGGCTTAAAAGATCACGCCGAGCGTACGGGAAATAAGCGCGCGGCCCAGGTAACGGCCGAAGATATTCTGGTCGGCTGTTCGGTGATGCTCTCGGTCTTCATTCGAGAGCCCGAATTTCAGGGCCAGACCAAGGATAAGCTTGCGACCAGCGAAGCAAGCCGCATCGTCGACAGCGCCATCAAAGACCCTTTCGACCATTGGCTGGCGGGAAACCCCAATCATGCCAACCGCTTGCTCGATTGGGTGATTGAACGCGCCGAAGAGCGCCTGCGGCGTCGCGCGGAGAAAGAAGTCAACCGCAAGACCGCTGTGCGCAAGCTTCGGTTGCCCGGCAAACTTGCGGATTGTTCGAACACCCAGGCACAGGGGTCGGAACTCTTCATCGTCGAGGGCGATTCGGCCGGCGGTTCAGCGAAACAGGCACGCAACCGCCAGACCCAGGCGGTTCTCCCGCTGCGCGGCAAGATCTTGAATGTCGCAAGCGCTACCCGCGACAAGCTCGCGGCGAACCAGCAGCTGTCCGACCTGATCCAAGCGCTCGGCTGCGGGATCGGCGCCCATTATCGCGATGACGACCTGCGCTATGAGAAGGTTGTGATCATGACCGACGCCGATGTGGACGGCGCCCATATCGCGAGCCTCTTGATCACCTTCTTCTATCGCCAGATGCCCCGGCTCATCGACCACGGGCACCTTTATCTCGCGATCCCGCCGCTTTACAGGCTGACCCAGGGCGCCAAGACCATTTACGCTAGGGACGATGCCCATAAGGACGAGTTGCTCAAGACAGTGTTCAAGAGCAATCAGAAGGTCGAGATCGGCCGCTTCAAAGGCCTCGGTGAGATGATGCCGGCGCAACTCAAGGAAACCACCATGGATCCGACCAAGCGGACCATGTTGCGGGTCCAGATCGTGCCTGAGGATCGCCCGGAAACCGCTGATTCAGTTGAGCGTCTCATGGGTGTGAAGGCAGAGCCCCGCTTTGCCTTCATTCAGGAACGCGCTGAATTCGCAAACGAATTGGACATTTGAGACGGGCTTTCCGCCATGACTGTCCGCTTTTCACTTATGCGGTTTATCGCGGGAGCTCCCTCCCCGCGATCGGGCTTTGCCACATCATGAAGCGCCTCGGGCTTTTGCTCCTGCTCGCCGTGCTCGCGCCAACGGTCGCGAGCGCCCAAGGCCCTGATCCACTGTCTCGCGCCTTGCAAACACTCCCCGGCGAGGTCGTCTTTCTGCGCTCGACCGGCCCTTGGGAGCGAGAGGGCCGCACGGGTTCGGCCCGCATCCTCCTCGTGCGCGCCTCGCCCCGCGACGAGACCGCCCGCCTGTTCCTCCAATGGATCGCGCCCGACCAGCGCGGCCGTCCCGGCGTGATTGTTCAAGAAGAGATCGGCGAGGTCTTCGATTGGCGCCTTCGCATGGACGACTACCGCATCGAACGCGAGGCCCATGGCACGCGGGTGGTGTTTGACGCGACCGTCCTGACCAATAATCAGCTGCGGCGCTATGAATTGCGGATCGGCGGCCCCGGCGACTTTAAATTCGAACCGCTCCAATAGGTTACGCCGCGAGCAAGGCCTCGAGCGCCGTCGTTACGGCATCCGGCTGCTCAAGCGTCGACAAATGTCCGCAGGTCTGAATCTCGATCAGCTGGGCCTTCGGGATCGCCTCTGCCATCTCGCTCGCCATCGCCGGCGGTGTGATGACGTCCTCCTCCCCCACCATGATGAGAGTCGGACAGCGGATCGATGGAAGGCTTGGCCGGTAATCGGGGCGCGTCAGCACCGCCCGCTGTTGACGAATGAAGCCCTGGGCGCCCGTGTCGGCCATCATCGTCTTCACGATCTCTTCCAATTGGCGGTCGCCAACACGAGCGGGGTGCACCAGGCGCGGCCACAGCACCATGTGCACATTCAACAGTCGCCCGGCCTCGGCATGCTCGATCAACCGCTGGCGGCGATCGGCATCCTCGGGCGTATCGGGACTGGCGCGGGTATCAAGGAGCGCGAGGTGCGAAACCCGTTCCGGCGCGAGACGCATAACCTCAAGCGCCACATAGCCGCCCATGGAGAGGCCGCAGAGCGCGAACTCCGGCGGCGCAGCCTCAAGCAGGCGTCGAGCAATGGCCTCAATCGTGTCGTCTTGCGCGTGATCTGCGACAACGGTCGTTGTGCGAGGGCCGAGAGCTTGCCGCTGCGGTGCGAATAAAGCGTCCGTGCAGTTGAGCCCTGGAATAAAGATCACGTGGTCCATACGATTGCCTTCGAATTCACTGCCTTTGTTCACGATGACGATACCGTGACGGGGCAAACACCGGTCGCATGGCCGCAATTCATTGACAAGCCGCGACTTTCGCCTATGTTGCACTGCGTTGAAAGCCGGGAACGCCCGTTGCTTTCGGCCGTCCGTCCGGCCTCGTGGGTTTCAGGGGCCGATCTGCGCGAAACCGTTTCGCGCCGTACGCTTGCCTCCTTCTCCCGTCACGAGACCTCAAGGACACCATCACCAGATGTCATTTTCCGAACTGGGCCTTAGTGCCAAGGTTCAAGCAGCCGTTGCTTCCGCCGGCTATTCCACCGCCACCCCCATTCAGGAACAGGCGATCCCACAGGTTCTGGCACGCAAAGATGTGCTTGGAATCGCCCAGACAGGCACCGGCAAAACCGCAGCCTTCACGCTGCCCATGCTGACCATGCTGGAAGAAGGCCGTGCGCGAGCCCGCATGCCGCGCACCCTCATCTTGGAGCCGACCCGCGAACTGGCCGCTCAAGTTGAAGAAGCCTTCATCAAATATGGCGTCAACCACAAGCTAAACGTTGCACTCTTGATTGGCGGCGTCTCATTCGGCGATCAGGATGCCAAACTGACCCGTGGCGTCGATGTCTTGATTGCGACGCCGGGCCGCCTGCTCGACCATTTCGAACGTGGGCGCCTGTTGCTCACCGGTGTCGAACTCCTCGTCATCGATGAAGCCGACCGCATGCTGGATATGGG
>JBAWYY010000165.1:0-6304 GCA_037143285.1 Alphaproteobacteria bacterium
CCCGCGAGCAGGTTGCGATGGCTCAGCATCACGCCTTTGGGCCGGCCGGTGGAGCCTGAAGTATAGAGGATCGCAGCCAGGTCCACACCGATTGCGCGCGCATCCGGCAGCGGCACGGTCACATCCTGAAGGCGGCGGACGGGGGCGCCGGAAAACGTGGCGATTGGCGCATCGTCGACCACAAGCACGCCCTTCAGCGTCGGGATGGTGACACCCGCAGCCTCAAGCGCGTTCAACCGCAGGCTATCGGTGACCAAAATGCTGACACCGCAATCCCTTGCGATATGCTCGACCTGCGGCGGTTTCAGCCCGGCATTGATGGGCACGAACACGCCATCGGCGCGGCTCGCGGCCAGAATGGCGACGCATTCAGGCGTCGACTTCTCAAGAAGGATCGCAACACGGTCACCGCGAACGAGGCCGGAGGCCACAATTGACCGTGCCGCAGCATCTACCGCAAGGCTAAGGCCGTGGTAGGTAAGCTCATTGGCACCATCAACGAGCGCCATTCGCTCGGGCGCGTGGCCTTTAGCGCTCAAGAGGTGATGAACGAGATAGGGGCTCATGCCGCGACGCGCTTGGAGCGGACCAGTTCGGTCAGCGAGGCAAGAGTCTCGAAATTCTCAGGGGTAAAGTCCTCATCCTCGATGACAATCGAGAAAGCCTCACCCAAATGCGCCATGACATCGAGAATGCCGAGGGAATCGATCGCGCCGGAATCGAGAAGCGGCGCGTTCAACGCGATGGCACCGGAGCCAAGCGCTGGAAATCGATTCCGCAAAAAGGCGGAAATCTGGTCCTCGATATGACTATCTGTGACTGCTGAGCCCACTGAACGCCCCATACGTTTTTCCACAGATCCGATAAACGATGAAATGCGTGCTCAATAAAGCCTAAGATCAAAATATGATAAAAATTCTATATAAACGAAAATCGTTAATCCCAGTCGAACAGTATAAATTCAGAATAGGCGTAGTCGGCGCTATTTGACAGATTATTTCCGCGATATTGTCGAGATTGCTGGTATGGCTTGAAGAAAGAGGCCGACACGCGCTCGGCCTCATAGATATCCACCGTAATCATCATGATGCCGCGAGCGATCAGATGGCGGGCAAGCGCGCCGAGATGGCTGAGAACGAGGCTACGGTCCTCGGCGTACACGAGATGGGCCGTTGGCAACCCGCGCACCTGCCGATTGGCGAAGACGAGCGGATAGTCGCGGCCCTCAATCGAGAGAACCGTGGTGAGGCACCCCAAGGCGTCATGATCGCCAAGAAGCCGGCGGTGATCTTCCGTCAGCGAAAGCCCTGGCGCCTCGGGCGCTCGAACCTGAGCGGCACTCTGTCGCAGTGCCGCCAAGGGCGTCAGAACCGCCATACCGCCTTCGCACCACCGCTCAAAACCAAGGCGGGGCAAAATGGCATTCACTTCTACGCTCGGCGTGAGATCGGTGAAGACAGCGTCCGCGTAGGCGAGCACTTTCTTGAGCATCATGGGCGCAACGGCGCGAGCCTCCGGCTCAACATACCAGGCACAAAGATTGACGGTCGGAAGGGATTGAGCGGGGCGGCGCGTGGCAAGCGTGAGCATAACGCCGCAAGGAACCCCGCTTCGCTCCATCACGAAGCCAAGCGGCCAAGCGGTATCGCGAACTTGGAGGGCGGCAGCGCGTATCAACCCTGTAAGCCACACGTCCCGTGGACGGCGCGGAAATCCCCGCACCAGGAGATCAAGCGCATCCGCGTCATCGGCTTGCTCTACCGGCCTGAGTTTCAGAAGCCCCTCCCCTGCGATAACCCCACGTCTCGCGGGTTCCTCAATGGCTGGAAGAGATCGCAAGCACAACGCTATAGTTTAGAGACGGTTACCGCGTTTCAAGGGCGCGGTCGCTGCATCCGCAAGATTAAGGCGTCTGCGGGATTTCTATACTCGGATACCTCAACGAAGCCCTGTCGACGGTAAAAAGACACCGCCCTGGCATTGTCGGCATTCACATCGAGGCTCAGAGGCTCTGATGTCTGCTGCTCGGCTGCGTGCATCAGAGCATCGCCCACACCCAGGCCTTTAAGCGCCGCTGCCACCACAATCTGGTCGATCCACCCGCTCGCGCCATCGACTGTCACGAGACCAGCGAGTTGGCCGGCATATTCGGCCACCAAAACCGTCACCCCTTGAGCGAGATGATGTTCAATTCGCTCGCAAAACCAGGCGCGCCGAGCCTTGAAATCAATGGCGGGATAGGTGAGTTCCCAACTCTCTACCCAAAGGGTCGCGATCGGATCGAGATCGGCGGCCACAAAGGGCCGAATGGCGATAATGCTCACCGGTCGGTCAGACGCAGCTCGATGCGGCGGTTGCGCGCAAGTGCCTCTGGGGTTTCGCCCTGTTCGATCGGCTGAAACTCGCCAAGGCCCGCGGCAACAAGCCGTTGCGGCGCGATCCCACGGGACACCAGATACTGAACCACTGCGATGGAGCGGGCGGCCGAAAGGTCCCAATTCGACGCAAACCGGCCGCCGGGCGCGATGGGTCGCGCATCGGTGTGACCATCGACCCGCAAGACCCAGGGGATATCGGCAGGAATTTCGCGGTCCAATTGGCGTAGCGCGTCGGCCAGTTTGTCGAGTTCGCCTCGTCCAGCGGGCTCGACTTGCGCCTGCCCCGTCGCGAAGAAGACTTCCGACCCAAAGACGAAGCGGTCGCCGACGACGCGAATATCCGGCCGATCGGCCAGGATTTCACGCAAGCGACCGAAGAACTCGGAGCGATAGCGCGACAGTTCCTGGACGCGCTGAGCAAGTGCGAGGTTCAAGCGGCGGCCGAGATCGGCAATCCGCGATTGACTGTCGCGATCACGTGCCTCCGTCGCACCGAGGGCCTGTTCAAGGGCCGTGAGCTGGCGGCGCAATTGCGCGATCTGTTGGTTGAGGAGATCGACTTGGGCGGCAGCTTGCGCTGTTACCAGCCGTTGCTCGCTTAGCTGTTGCTCCAAAACCTGGTTGCGACCGCTCGCGCTCTCGGCGCGGCCCGTTGTCGTATCGAGAAGACCTTGCAGCCGTCGCCGATCAGTTTCCGAAATGCCGAGCGTGGCGGAAATGGCCGCAAGATTATCCTGGATCGATTGGCGTTGGCCGCGCTCCAGCTGCAAGAGGTCGGTCAGCTCATTGATCTGACGGTTCAGCTGAACCAGGGTCTCGTCTTTGCCGACGATCTCGCGCGAAAGGAAGAACTGCGCCAGCATGAACACGGACAGCATGAAGATGATCGCGAGCAGGAAGGTCGACAGCGCGTCGACAAAGCCCGGCCAATAATCAATGCCGCGCTCGCGGCGGCGGGCGCGTCCGATGGCCATGGCTCAGAGCCTCCCGGCTGGCTGCTTCAGCACTTGCTCCAACAGCCGGCGCACCTCGCGCTGCTCGCTGGCCTGATGCTCCATCCAATCGCGCACAGCTTGCTGCTCACCGCGCATATGGGTGACGAGGCCTTGGATACCCTCAGCGAGATTGGCCATGGCGGCGGTCGCCCGTGTCGAGGTGCCGCCCTCCGTGATGGCATCGCGCAACCGGTCGAAGGCGCGGGCGAGATCAGCGGCACTCACCCCACCACTCTGGGCAGGATCGCTGATAACACTCATGTCGTTCACGGTGGTCGAGAGCCAATCTTCCACCTCGGTATAGAAACGGTTTTGCGCCTGGCTCGCCTGCAAATCGAGAAAGCCGAGGACCAGAGAGCCGGCAAGGCCGAAGAGCGAGGACGAGAACGCGATGCCCATGCCGGCCAAGGGCTCAGCAAGGCCGCGTTTCATGTCGTCGAAGATGGGGGCAAGCTCACCCGGGGACGAGAGGCCGTTGATGACCTTGCCGACCGAAGTGACCGTATCGATCAGGCCATAGAAGGTGCCGAGAAGGCCGAGAAACACCAGGAGGCCGGTGAGATAGCGCGCAAGCTCTCGCCCTTCATCCAGGCGATTGGCGAGCGAATCGAGAAGGCCGCGCATGGTCATGGTCGAAATCGCCATCCGCCCGACACGGTCGCCCAGCATGGAGGCCATGGGTGCCAAAAGCACGGGCGCCCGGTCTTGAACCGCGACTCCAGGATCGGCCACACGGAAGGAATTAACCCAACGCACTTCCGGAAACAGGCGAACAACCTGTCGAAATGACAGGATGATGCCGATCAAGGCAACCGCAATGATCACGCCGTTCAGACCGGGATTGGCCATGAAGGCAGAGATGCCCTGTCGCTGCAGCACAAACCCGATCAGGCCAACAATCGCCAAAAACACCAGCATGCGCACCAGGAAGATGCGCGGCGAGGAAACCTTGAAGGGATCGAGCTCTCGAGCCATGGGGAAGCGTGGGTCCTGATCTGTTGCGCCGACTATGCCACGAAGTCGCCGGGAGGGAAGCGGTACAAGGTGGCGGGCATGTGACGTTGAAGGCAAAATCGACGGAGATTGTGCGGTTTCTGCGTTTCGACGCGCGGGGCTCCCTCGATATGCCCCCGATAGCCCCGCTGTTCCACGGATTGTCAGGCAGCTTCAGCCGCTATTTCATGGGTCTTTACCATTCTGGAGGTCGACACATGAGCCGTCATCTCGCCTCACGCTTGATTGTGGTCGCAGCCGCAAGCCTCACGCTCGCAAGCCCTGCTTTGGCCGATTCCATCGACGGGCGCTGGTGCGCCTCCGATGGCCGGCGCATGGAAATCCAGGGATCAACACTGATCACGCCGCGCGGGGTCAGCCTCACGGGCAATTATGGCCGCCACGATTTCGCGTTCGTAACGCCACAAGGCGAGCCGGATGCCGGCACGCCGGTGACCATGCGCCTGCGCGGCGAAACCATGGTCCATCTTTGGAAGGGCGCGACCTCCGGAGAGCCGGAGGTCTGGCGCCGCTGTACGCCTGTGAGCTGAGCGAAAGACTCAGCCCATCAGGCCTTCCTTGCGCGCCCAGTCGTGGGTCTTGTCGAGGGTGCGCGCGATCCGGTCAAACAGATCGTCGACTTGCTCTGGCGAGATGATGAGCGGCGGGCAGACCGCCAGCGTATCGCCCATATTGCGCAGGATGACGCCTTCGTCCTCGGCGATTTTCACGGCCTTGGCGCCAACGCCCTTCTTCGGATCGAAGGCCTGCTTGGTGGCCTTGTTCGCGACCATTTCCATGGCACCGACGAGACCGACACCGCGGGCTTCGCCCACCAGCGGGTGATCGCCGAGCGCCTTGAGATGGGCCTGGAACTGCGGGGTCTTGGCTGCCGCCTTCTCCATGATCTTGTCGCGGGTGTAGATCTCAAGCGTCTTGAGCGCGACAGCCGCCCCAACTGGGTGGCCCGAATAGGTGAAGCCGTGACCGAAGGTCCCGAGCTTCTTCGACTCGGTCACCAGCGCCTCGTACATGATCTCAGGGATCAGCACGGCACCGACGGGCATGTAGGCCGACGTCAGCGCTTTTGCGATGGAGATGGAGTGCGGCTTGTAGCCCATAACCGGCGAGCCGAACCACTGACCGAGCCGGCCGAAGCCGCAAATCACCTCGTCCGCGATCATGAAAATGTCATAGCGATTGCAGACATCCATGATCTTTTCGAAATAGCCGGCGGGCGGAACGATGACGCCACCTGCGCCCATCACCGGCTCTGCGATGAAGGCCGCAATGGTGTCCGGCCCTTCGCGCAGGATCATCTCTTCGAGCTCAGTGGCGCAGCGGGTGGAGAATTCCTCCTCCGTCTCCCCCTCCATCCCGAAGCGATAGTAGTGGGGGCAGGAGGTGTGGAGGATGCCGGCGATCGGCAGATCGAAATCGGCGTGGTTATAGGGCAGACCCGTGAGTGAGGCGGAGGCAATGGTGACGCCGTGATATCCCTTGATCCGCGAGATGATCTTCTTCTTTTTCGGCCGGCCAAGGGCATTGTTCATATACCAGACGAGCTTGATCTGGCTGTCATTGGCTTCTGAGCCCGAGCAGACGAAGAACACCTTGGAGATCGGGACTGGCGCGACTTCCTTCAGCCGCTCGGCAAGCTCGATCGCGGGATCATGGCTCTTGCCCCCGAACAGGTGGGTGAACGAGAGCTTGCGCATCTGATCGGCCGCTGCATCGGCCAGTTCTTCGTTGCCATAGCCGAGCGCCGCGCACCAAAGCCCTGACATACCCTCGATATAGGCCTTGCCGTCCACGTCATAGACATGGATGCCCTTGGCGCGTTCCAGGACCAAGGGACCGGTCTCCCGGATGGTTGCCTGGTTGGTATAGGGATGGACCAGGGTCTCGACGTCGCGGACCTGCAAATTGGTAAGCGCC
>JBAWYY010000166.1:0-6301 GCA_037143285.1 Alphaproteobacteria bacterium
CGGCGGGATTTCACCGTTAATGCCATGAGCCTTGATCGCTCTGGTGAGCTTTTTGACCCCTTCAACGGCGAAGCTGATTTGGCAGCGGGCCATATTCGCTTCATTGGGGATGCGAGCCTTAGGGTCCGCGAAGACGCCCTGCGCATTCTCCGGTTCTTCCGGTTTCACGCGAGCATTGGCGCAGGCGAGCCTGATCGCACCGGTCTCTTGGCCTGTATCAATGAGCGCGCACTGCTGAGCACTCTGTCGCGTGAGCGGGTGCGGATGGAGCTGGTCAAACTGGTGGCCGCCCCCGGCGCTCCCGATGCGGTGGCGACCATGAGCGAGGCAGGCTTGCTCGGCGCGCTTTTAGGCGGCGTGCCGCTGCCCGCATCCTTCGCGCGGCTTGCCGCTATCGAAGCGCGTCTCGGCTTAGCGCCGGAAGCGGCACGCCGCCTCGCCGCTTTGGGCGTCTTAGTCCAAGAGGATGCCGCGCGGCTCAGGGAACGGCTGCGCCTCACCAATGAAGAGTTCCGGCGCCTCGATGGCATTGGCTACGGCTGGCGTGGGATTGAACCCAAAAAGGGTGAGATTGCCGCCAAGACGGCTCTCGCGGTGACGGGGCCGCGCGGGTTCCGCGACCGGGTGCTCATCGCTTTTGCGCGTTCGGGCGCCGCAGTCGAAGACGCGGCTTGGCGCGATCTCATGACCCTGCCAGAGCGCTGGCAGGCCCCCATGTTCCCGATTTCGGCGGCCGATTTCGTCGCGCGGGGGTTTGCCGAGGGGCCGGCGCTGGGAACGGCCCTTATCCGGGCCAAAGCTCTTTGGATGGCCGCCGATTTCCCGCGCGAACGGGCTCGCCTCGACGCCATCATCACAGCGGCGGTAGCCGGCTAGCGCTTAACCTTGGGATGACGCCGCACTCGCGCACCTGCCAATGCTCGCTTATGTTGCATGAGCCTGATGTCAGCCTTGGCGACCAAGGAGCGAGCGCATGCGCAGCGATGGCCGCAGACCCCTCGATCTCGTGCGGCGGACTCAGAAGTCCGCGCCGGCGCGATCAGATGGCTTTAAGCGCGAGACCTTCACGCTGCCGCGCGAGGCGGCCCGAGAAAGCGCGCGGGACTATCTCACGCGCTTTCCCAAACAGGCCTACATGACCCAAGTCGACAGCTGGCGAGAGCTTGAAGACGGCCGCATCGAGTTCACGATGCGGCGTCTGCCCAGTGCCGATTGAGGCGTGACGATCAGGCGGTCGCCTTTTCGTGCTTATGCTCGTGCTCGGCTTCTTCTTCTTCGTCCTCATCATGGCCATCGTCGTGATCGGCGCTCATGCGGACGCCATGATGATCCTCATCCTCGTCTTCATCCTCAAGATCGACCGTGATGAGGGCAATCGTCGGGATGGTCTCGCGGAAGAAGTCGCCTTCTTCGCCAACCCACAGGCAAACGGCGTTGCCGCCATCGATCTCGGCAATGGTCATGGCTTGACCACCAGACTTCAACGCAACGATGTCACCGGCTACGAAGGTCATGGACGTTCTCCTCTGGTGTGGAAACCAGACCTGCTTAGAGAGAGCATGTGACGCAGCCCTCACAGGCATGCGACAGATTGAAGGCATGCCCGGCTCAGGACCTGAACTCTCATGACCATTGCCCTCATCGCGCTCGACTGGGGAACGACCTCACTGCGCGCCTATGCGCTGTCCGCGAGCGGCGCGATCCTCGACGCGCGCTCCAGCGCGGAAGGCATTCTCGCCATTGCCGATCGCGGCTTTGAAGCAACCTTGCGGCAGGTCACGAAGGATTGGCTTCAGCCCGAAATCCCCGTCATCGCCTCGGGTATGATCACCAGCCGACAGGGCTGGGTTGAGACCGGCTATGTGGATTGCCCGGCTGATGCCGCAGCCCTGGTGTCAGGCCTCAAGCATGAGCGCCTCAGCGACGGGGTCACGGTCACCTTCGTGCCGGGCGCCCGCATGATCGGCGGCATCGGCGATGTCATGCGCGGCGAAGAGACCCAGCTTCTCGGGCTTGATGGCGATGGCCTTTGCGTCCTGCCAGGCACCCATTCCAAATGGGCCGTTCTGGAGGCTCGCCGGATCAGCCGCTTCGCCAGTTTCATGACCGGCGAGGTCTTCGCGGCCCTGCTCGATCACACGATCCTTGGCCGTCTGGCCGAGGGCCGAGACCATGACGCAACGGTCTTCCGCGCGGCGGTTCTTGAGGTCGCAAGCGCGAGTGCGGCGGGTCTCCTGACCCACGCGATCTTCGGCGCGCGCACCCGAGTGCTAGGCGCAGCGCTCGACCCGCGCGCGGTCGCAAGCCACCTGTCGGGCCTGATGATCGGCGCCGAGATTGCCGGCGCCCGCCAGCTTTTTGATCACGGCGCGACGAAGCCCCTCGTGGTGGTTGGTTCGCCAGTGCTCACCGCGCGCTATCGCGAAGCCTTCGAGGCGCTTGGCCTCACCGCTGCGGCGGCGCCTGAGGATGCCGCCGCGCGGGGACTGTTCCGGCTCGCCATGCAAGCGGGCCTCGTGTGAGGTGAAAACCCGCGCGCGAGGCGTTCACCTCGCGTGCAGGGTCTCAAGTCGTCAGCGCGGCGGTTCGGCGAAGCGAATGGCGGCCGGCCCGCCTTCGAAGGCGATGCGCGAACGTTCGACCAAGCGTCTTCCATTGAACGAGAACACCTGGATGTCACGCTCCACCATGTTCTGCACCAGGAGCTGCCGGCCATTCGGCGACCAGCCGACACCTTGCGACCACTTGCCGATGGGGGCAGACGTGATCTCGTCCAAGGTCACGCCGTTGAGCCGGTAGATCACCACGCGGCCGCGCGCGGCGAAGAAGGGCGAGGCTGCCGGCTTGTTGGAGCCCACCATCACCACGACGGCGACGAAACGGCCATCGGGCGAGATCTTAATGCCCTCAGGCGTTTGCCCGACCGTGATGGTGTCGACCACGCGGGGCGGCTCAAGCGCCATATCGATCACGCTGATGGTGTCGGCGTCGCCGCCGCCAAGGCCGATATTGGCGACCACCGCCGCGCGGCCGCGCGAGGAAATGTCGATGCCATAGGGGCGGAGGCCGGCATTAATGTCGCGCCGGGTGTAGGTGACGTTGGTGCCGTCGATGGCGAGCACGGAGATCTTGTGATCGTTATCGCGGGTGACCAGCGCGCGCTTGCCATCAGGGGTAAAAGCCGCATGGCTCGGCCCAGAATTGGGCTCACCCAGCGCGATCTTGGGGCCAACGGTGACGGTCTTGCCCGAAATGGTCAGCACCGACACCGTGCCCTCGGCGCGATTGGCGACGAGCGCCAAGGTGCCGGCCGGATTGATCGAGACGCCGGCGGCGCCATTGCCGACCGTCAGGGTCTGCAGCACGATTGGCGGATCGGCCTTCAGGTCGATGACCGTCAGGAGATTGTGCGGCACTTGGTTGCGGGGATTGGCCGGGTCGACGCGCTGGGCGGCGGTGACAAGCGCGATGCTCTCGTCCGGCGAGATCGCGACCGACAGGGGCGGACCGGCGACGCTGGTCGGCACCCGCAGCGTGGCGCGGACGCGGGGGCCGGGGCCCGACATATCGATGATGGCCACCGAGTCCGAGGGCGGGTTTTCCACCACCTGCACGACGCCGTCGACGAGGCGCACCTTCGCGTCATTAGCGCTCACCGCCAACTGAGCGCTTGCCGGCGCCACCATGGCGCTCAGCGCCAGTCCCATCCATGCCGCTTTAGCGGTGGTTCCCATGGTCGTTCTCCCGTGATCGGCGCCATTGGTGGCGCTCGTGACACAAGAGCCTAGCAAGGCCCGGGGGCAGCCGACACTACAATTTCAACGAGGCAGGGATGGCTTTGAGGCGACGCGCCTCAGCCATCACTTTCCCCGAGCGCGCAGCGACGCCATGAGGTCGCGCAGGCCGAAGCGCCAGGGTGGGCACTCGGTCGAGAGCCGCACCCGGTTTGCGAGACAGCCGAGCTCGTCGGAGCTGATGGTCACTTCATCGCCCAGCGCATGGGTGAAGCCCTTGCCCGGCGCGCCGCGATCCTGCACGGGCGCAAAGAGGGTGCCGCAATAGAGCACGAAGCCATCGGGATATTGGTGATGTGGCCCAAGCGTCTGTGTTGCGAGGTCCTCGGGATCGCGGGAAATCGCCGCCATGTCGGAGGAACCCTCCATCACGAAGCCGTCGTCGCCCGAGACTTTAAGGCGCAGTTTCATCGCCCTCACATGGTCGAGGGAGAAGGTCGCATCAAACAGGCGAACGAAAGGTCCAAGCGCAGCAGAGGCGTTGTTGTCTTTCGCCTTGCCGAGAAGCAGGGCGGAGCGGCCTTCGACGTCCCGCAGGTTCACGTCATTGCCGAGCGTCGCGCCGACAATTCGGCCTTTGGAGGTCACGACCAGCACCACCTCAGGCTCGGGATTGTTCCAAGTGGAAATGGGGTGAAGGCCGACATCCGCCCCGGTGCCGACGCTTGAGAGCACCGGCGCCTTGGTGAAAATCTCAGCATCCGGTCCGATGCCAACTTCTAGATATTGCGACCAGAGCCCGCGCTCGATGAGGTGGCTTTTCAATGCCATCGCCTCAGGCGAACCCGGCTTTAGCCCGCGCAACTCGCCGCCGATGATATCGCCGATCTCGGCGCGAATAGCGCTTGCCCGTTCCGGGCTGCCCTTCGCCTGTTCCTCGATCACCCGCTCGACCATGGAGATGGCGAAGGTGACGCCCGCGGCTTTCACCACCTGAACATCGATGGGCGACAGAAGCTGGCCGCCCTTGCCGTCCAAGATATCTTGCAGCGAGCCGATGCGGTCGCCCTTCACGGCGGCAAGTGCTGCGACCGGGTTTTCCCGCTCAAAGAGATCAGCCGTTGTCGGGAAAGCGTCGGTGACGTCGAAGACGCCCTCGGCGCGGATGGCAACCACCGAGGGGCCAAGCCCTGGCCGGTCGACGCGACCGACCAGCGTCCCTCTGGAGCCGTCCTTCGGCAGGGTTCCGTCAGCGGTCAGATGCATCGCCCGCCATCCACTTCGAGAACGACGCCGGTCAGGAAATGACCGGGGTCGCCTGCCAGAAACAGCGTGGCATCAGCGATATCCTGCGGCGTCGAAAGCCGTCCCATGGGGATGGAGGCCTTGAACAGCGCGCGCTTCGCGGGCGTGTCCTCACCCATGAAGGTGGCAAGCAGCGGCGTCTCGCCGGCAACGGGGGCAATGGCGCAAACGCGGATGCCGTCGGGCGCAAGTTCCACCGCCATGGACTTGGACATGAGGTTCACCGCGCCCTTGGACGCGTTGTACCAGGTGAGGCCGGGGCGCGGGCGGATGCCGGCGGTCGAGCCGATATTGATGATGACGCCGCTGCCCTGGCCGCGCATGACCGGCACGACAGCGTGGGCGAAGTGGAAGATCGACTTCACATTCACGGCGAAGACGCGGTCGAAGGTTGCCTCATCCACCTGCAGCATCGGCTGGTTCTTGTGGCTGGTGCCGGCATTGTTGACGAGAACATCGACCCGGCCATAGCGCTCGATGGTCTTTGCGACGGCGCGTTCGACATCGCGTGCCTTGGAGACATCGCATTTCATGCCGAAAGCTTTGCGGCCCAGGGGTTTGGCAACCGCCTTGGCGCCTTCTTCATTGAGGTCGAGGACGGCCACGCGCGCGCCCTCGCGGACGAAGGTTTCGGCGATCGCCTGACCAAAGCCCTGCGCGCCACCGGTGACGATGGCGACTTTGTCCTTGAGACGCATAGACACTCTCCCTTTATGCTTTTTGATTGTTCAGCCGTGATTGATCACCACGGTCTTTGAGGCTGAAAACTCATAGAGCGCTTCAAAGCCCTTTTCGCGTCCATGGCCGGACTTCTTCACGCCGCCGAAGGGCAGTTCGATGCCGCCGCCGGCGCCATAGCCGTTGACGAAGACCTGGCCGCAGCGCATGGCGCGGGCAACCCGTATGGAGCGCTTGGCGTCACGGCTCCACACCCCCGCAACGAGTCCGAATTCCGTGCCATTGGCGAGCGCCACCCCGTCAGCCTCATCCTCGAAGGGGATAGCGGAAAGAACGGGTCCGAAGACCTCGTCGCGCGCAAGCGAATTGGAGCGGGGCACCGGGCCGAACAGGGTCGGTGCCACATAGAACCCGCCGTCGGGTACGCCCGCCGCGATCTTGCCCTCGGCGATGACCGGCACACCGTCCGCGCGAGCACGGGCGGTGAAGCGCTCGACGCGCTGCTTCTGTTCAGGCGTGATCATCGCACCGAAATCAAGGTCCATCGCCCAGGTGCCAGCCGTCATGGTCATGAAGCGCTCGGC
>JBAWYY010000167.1:0-6275 GCA_037143285.1 Alphaproteobacteria bacterium
CAGCCGAACCGCCGCCATGGGTTAGCGCATTGCGCAGGAGATGACCGACCGCTAGCATCATTTGTTCGCGGTCGCAGAGGATCTCGCAATTGGCCGGCGCAATCATGCGGGCCTTGATGGTCTCGGCGGTGCCTTTGCCGGCGGTAACCCCGTCACGCAGGATCGTCTCAATACGATAGGCATCCTCGCGCAAATCGTCGGGCGTGGCGGAGGAGAGTTCTGAGAGCGCCATCAGGTCGCCGAAAAGGCGCATGAGGGAGGCGCCGGCCTCGGAGATATGGTGGGCGTGGTCGCGATAATCGGCGGCGCCGACGGGGCCGTGGGCCTCGGTCGCGATCAGCTTGGAAAAGCCCATGATCGCATTGAGCGGCGTGCGGAACTCGTGGCGCATCACCGAGAGCATATTGCTCTTCAAGCGCGCGGTATCGATGGCCTGATCGCGGGATACGACCGCGTCGCGTTCTGCTCGGCTGGCGCGGATCACATAACGAATCTGGTGGCTCAACTGCCGCCAGTTGACGGGCTTGGTGACGAAGGAGGTTGCACCGACGCGATAAGCGCGATCGATCGAGACCGCATCCTCACGCCCGGTAACCATGATCACCGGAAGATGTTTCAGTGTCGCATCTGCGCGAATGCGCTCAACGAGGGTAAAGCCATCGATCCCCGGCATCTCGATATCGACCAGCGCGATATCGAATTGTCCTGAGCGAAGTTTCTCCCAGGCATCGTCACCGTTCGGAACCGTGACAATTTCGGTCTTGGGAGTGGCCAAATAAACGGTCGCAAACTCACAAAGAATGGGATCATCGTCGGCGACAAGGATACGCGTTGCCTCGTCAATGACGAAGCTCCAACCCTCAGGAGATGTCGGCGCGGTTCTCTCGTTCATTAGGCCATTCACGCATACAAGTCTTAACTTCCGCTTCAGAGCCAGGGTTAAGGAAATGATTAACGATTCGAGTTGTATTAAAATTTTTGGTTACCAAGGAGCTAACAGTGGCCGCCACGGTCAAGCGCCGCAGCATTGGCAAGAAGCTGGCTTGGCTGGTCCTGATATCTGTGACCTCCGCGCTGCTGGTGGCGACATCCGTCGCCGTTATCCAGGAAACCAGGCGTTACATTGATACCAAAAGCCAAAGCTTCCTCGACACCGCGCGCATCTTTGCGTCAGCGACCGGTGTCGCCGCGGCAAAGCGCGATGATCAGGCAGCGCTCGCGGCCATGCGCGCTATTGGCAACCTGTCGTCCATCGTTCAGGCGCGTATTGAACTTGCCGATGGGTCGACGCTTGCATCCCTCGGCCTTGTGGCAAGCTTGGATCAAGACGCCAAGCTGACGCCTGAGCGCCTGCCGGATGTCTGGTCCGTTTTGACCAGCGGCACGATCGAAACCAATGTGCCGATCTTCGACAACGGTAACATTGTCGGCCAGTTCATCATGGTCGCTCGTGCTGACGATCTGTTGGACCGCCTCATTGCGACCCTGTCGATTACGATCGCGGGTGCCGGCGCCGCCGTTCTTGTCGGCCTGATGGTTGCGCGGCGCTTGAGCCGGACGCTCACCGGACCTCTTGGCGACGTGACCACTGCAATGGCGCGGATCCGTGACAGCCATGCCTATGACACCGATGTGCGGGTCGATGCCGACGACGAAGTGGCCGAGATGGTCGACGGCTTCAACGCGATGCTTGGCGAGATCCGAAAGCGAGATGTGGCGCTCGAAGCCCATTTGGCCAAGCTGGAGGACGAGGTTGCCGCGCGAACAGAGGACTATCGCGAGGCAAAGGACGCGGCAGAGACTGCCAACCGGGCCAAATCGGACTTCCTCGCGGCGATGAGCCACGAGATTAGAACACCGATGAACGGCATCATGGTGATGGCCGAATTGCTCGCCGCAGGCGACTTGCCCGAGCGCCCTCGGCGTCATGCCGAGGTGATCGCGCGATCAGGCAAGAGCCTTGTCACCATCATCAATGACATCCTTGATCTCTCGAAAATTGAGGCCGGCAAGCTCGAACTTGAAAGCATTGCCTATGACCCCGCCGAGATCGCCGATCAGACGGTAAGTCTGTTTGCGGAGCGGGCGCGCTCCAAAGGCTTGGATCTTGTTGCCTATGTCGACCCTGCCGTTCCCGCGACCCTCATGGGTGACCCGGTGCGGGTCCATCAGGTGATCACGAACCTCGTCAATAACGCGCTCAAATTCACCGAAAAAGGTGCGGTGACCCTTTCCATCGGACTTGATCCCGTCGACCCCCGCTCGCTCCTCATCAAGGTCACTGATACCGGCATCGGTATTGCCGCCGACAAACTCGATAGCGTCTTTGGTGCCTTCTCCCAGGCTGACCAGACCACAACCCGCAAATATGGCGGTACTGGCCTTGGTCTTGCGATCTGTCGCAAGCTTGTGGAGGCCATGGGCTCGACGATCCTCGTGACCAGCGAATTGGGGCACGGATCGACTTTCATGTTTTCCATTCCGCTCGATGGCTCGACGCCTGCTGCCGCCTGGCCGAAAGTGCAGCGCCAGCGGGTCGTCATCTTGGCGGTGGATGGGGACGAGACCACTCGGGTGCTCGAACTCTATTTGGCGGCTGCGGGCTACCGGGTCGGCAAGGCGCCCAAGGGCTTTGATTGTTCGACCCTGCCCGATGGGGCTGTTGCCATCGGATCGCCGCGGCGCCTTGGCGGCACGGCCAAAGCCGGAACGGTAATTGCTGCCGCGCCGTTTGGGGATCGCGATGCTGAGGCGATGATCGCAAATGGTCGCGCCCATGCCATCCTGTCGACGCCGCTCCAGCGGGCGGAGGTCGTTGAAATCCTGGCCAAGCTTGCGCGCGGCGAATCGCTTACTGCCGCCCGCACCGCGCAGGCGCCGGATGGAATGACCAAGTCCTTCGGTCACCTCAAGATCTTGGTGGCCGACGACAATGCAGTGAATATTGAGGTGGCTGTTGCCGCCCTTGCCCGCTTTGGTGCAACCGCCGACGTGGTGGTGAACGGCCGTGAAGCGGTCGAGGCAAGTGCCAAGACCCGCTACGATATCGTGCTGATGGACGGCAGCATGCCGGAGATGGATGGCTTCGAGGCGACCCGCCACATCCGCGCCCGCGAGGCCGCCGAGGGCACGCCGCATCTCCCCATCGTGGCGCTGACCGCCCATGTGATCGGTGCGGGTGCCAAGGCCTGGGAAGAGGCCGGCATGGACGCCGTCCTCCACAAGCCGTTCACGCTTGATGCGCTTTGCGCCGTGATCGAAAAGTTTCATGGGCCTGCGCGCCTTGTGCCGAAACAGGCACTGGCCGTGCAAACGCCTCCGGTCGCGCCTGCGCCGGCCCCAAAGCCGGCAGCGCTCGAAAAGCCGGCAGCGCCTGCACCAGCGGCCAATGGCGAGATCCCCTGCTTGCTCGACGAAAAGCTCGAAGAACTGGCCGAAATGGCGGCTGCCGGGCGTCCGGACTTCGCGACCCGCGTGTTCGGCCTTTGGCGCGATAGCCTGCCGCGTATTGAGGATGCGCTCCGCATTTCGGTGGAAGCAGGCGATCTTGAGGAAGTCGGGCGTGCGGCCCATGCGCTGAAATCGATGAGCTTGAACATCGGCGCCGCACGCGTGGCCGATATTGCGGCAGCACTTGAAACGGGCGCGCGGATCGATGCTGTTGCGCCCTCGAAGGACATGCTGTTGCGGCTTGCGGATGCGCTTGCAGCAACAAAGGGCGCGATCCAAACCTATTTGCGGGAAACCGTTGAGAGCGAGATTGCAGCCCCTGCCGTTGGCGCCACCAAAAGTGCGCTTGCTCGGGCGATCGAAGCCGGTCACATCCGCCCGCATTATCAGCCGATCGTTGATCGCACGGGGTCGACCCTCATGGGCGTTGAGGCCTTGGCCCGCTGGATCGGGCCGGAGGGTACGGGTCGCTCCCCCGCTGATTTTGTCGGTGAAGCTGAGCACGACGGGCTCGTCATGCAGCTTGGCGGTCGGATCATGGAGACGGCACTTGCCGAAGCCAAAGTCTGGCCCGGCATCAATCTCTCCGTGAATGTCTCGCCATTCGAATTGCGGTCCCCTGGATTTGAGGCCCAGCTTGATCGGCTGCTGCAGGAGAGCAGCTTCCCGGCGAACCAACTCACCTTGGAGATCACCGAAACTGCCGTGCTCGGTCATGAGGCGGAGATGGTCGAGAAGCTGAAGCGTATTCGCGCACGCCGAATTGGCCTTGCTCTTGATGACTTCGGTACGGGCTATTCGAGCTTGGCCTATCTGCGCCGGTTCCCGTTTGATCGCATCAAGATCGATCGCTCATTCGTGTCCGGTGTCGAAGAAGCGATGGACGCTGCGGCGATTGTCCATGCGGTCACGGCTATTGGGCGTGCACTCGGTTTGAAGGTTGTCGCCGAGGGCGTGGAAACCGAGCCTCAGCATAAGTTCCTGATGACGGCTGGCGTCCACTACATGCAGGGCTATCGGTTTGGGCGGGCGACCCCGGCGATTGACATCACCGAGCGCGTCTTACGCGAACGCGCCCGAGGGGTCGCTTAAGGTCCCTCTCTCTGCTGATTGATCGCATTTGCCGATCGACGATGTCGCGCCGAAAATTCCCGGCTTCTATGTGCGTTTTTCAATGGTGAAATGGACCCCGCGCGTTACTCTGGTGCCGAACAGCGGGTCGGCGCCACTTTCTGCCGCTGAGCCGGATGTGATCCGCCTTCTTGCAGACTGGAGCTCCCGATGCGTCGTCGCACCTTCCTCGCCGGTCTCTCGGCGCCTTTTATTTTGCCGGCCGCAAGCCATGCGCAACCCGTCTCACGGGCTCAGACGCTACGCGTCGTTCCAGAGACGCTGACGACGCTTCTCGATCCTCATTTCACCACCAGTTTCACGGCCCGAGATTTTGCCTATCTGGTGTTTGATACGCTGTTTGCAGTCGACGACACGTTCACGCCGCGCCCCCAAATGGTCGAGCGTTGGGATCGGAGCGCTGATGGATCGACCTGGACTTTCACGCTGCGGGACGGATTGGTCTTTCATGATGGCACGCCGGTCACCGCGGAGGACTGCGTTGCGAGCCTCAAGCGGTGGGGCGCGCGGGATACGATGGGCGCAGCCTTGTTGAAGGCGACGGGCTCGCTTGAGCCAGTGGATGCCAAGACCTTCAAGCTCACGCTTGCCTCGCCCTTCGGGCTGGTGCTCGAATCCCTGGCAAAGCCCGGCGCCATGGTGCCGATGATCATGCCGAAGCGGCTTGCTGAGACACCGCCCAATCGACCGATCACCGATCCCGTGGGCTCCGGTCCCTACCGGTTCGTGCGTGAGGAATATCGGCCGGGCGATAAGATCGTGTTGGCCCGCCATGAGGCCTATCGTCCGCGCGCAGAACGCTCAGTGTGGGCCAGCGGCGCCAAGATCGCGCGCTTCGAGCGAATCGAGCTCATTTCCATGCCCGATGTCTCGACGCAGGTGAGCGGGCTTGCGACCGGCGAAGTCGACTATCTTGAGCGACTGCCTGCCGATGTGCTGCCGGTGCTTGAGCGCAATCGCAACGTCAAAGTCCAGGTGCTCAGTTCGTTTGGCTATCAGGGTATCCTGCGCTTTAATCATACGCAGGCGCCCTTTACCGATGTCCGTGTTCGGCGCGCTGTTATGATGGCGGTCGATCAGGCGGATTATCTCGCAGCCGTCGCCGGGCGGGCTGAATATGGCAAACAGTGCCGCAGCATGTACGGCTGCGGGACCATGTTTGAGACGAGCGCTGGCATGCCTGCTTCCGCCGATCTTGACGCGGCCAAACGTCTTCTTGCCCAAAGCGGTGCCGATCTCTCGAAGCCGGTGGTGATCCTTCATCCCGCGGACGCGCCGGGGATCGCGGCCTTGGGGCTCGTAAGCCAAGCGCTGCTGACCAAACTGGGCTTCACCGTGGATATGCAGACCATGGACCTCAACACCTTCTTCGGCCGTCGCGCTCGGCCGGAGGGGTGGCACATCTTCCACACTACAAACACCGTGCCGGATATGCAGACGCCGCTGCAGAACGTCTACATGAACGGTGCAGGTGCTCCCACCGGTTTCCCCGGGTGGGCGAAGGACGACGACGTCGAGCGGCTGCGGGCTGAATTCTCCAGCACAAGCGATCCTGCGCGCGCCAAGGCCATCGCGGAGGATGCCCATAAGCGCGCGGCCGAGGCTGGGTTCTACATGCCGCTCGGCCAATTCGTCGGCGCTTCCGCTTGGCGTGCCGACCTGACCGACGTGCCGAGTGGTCCGGCGATGTTTCT
>JBAWYY010000168.1:0-6265 GCA_037143285.1 Alphaproteobacteria bacterium
CTCAAGGCCTTCTTGCTCGCGGTTGCCGTGATTGATGATCTCGGCGCCATCATGATCATCGCGCTGTTCTATACCGGCGCCTTGAATGTCACGGCGCTCGCCGCTGCTGCGGTGTGCATTGTGATCTTGGCCGTCATGAACGCGCGCGGCGTTGATCGGCTCCCCGCCTATCTCGTGGTCGCCTTCGTCTTGTGGATCTGCATGTGGAAGTCGGGCGCCTCGGCGACGCTTGCCGGCGTGATCGCGGCCCTCTTCGTACCGATGAAGAGCCTCGATGGAAGCAGAAGCCCGCTCCATGATCTTGCTCATGCGCTGAAGCTGCCGGTGCTTTTCGGTATCATGCCCATATTCGCCTTCGCCAATGCCGGCGTGCCGCTCTATGGGCTCGGCCTCGGGGATCTCGTGAAGCCGGTGACGCTCGGCATCGCCGCCGGCTTGTTCCTCGGCAAGCCCATCGGCATCACGCTTGCGACCTTTGCGACCGTCAAAAGCGGGCTCGGTCGGCTGCCGGAGGGCGCGACCTGGCTGCAAGTGCTCGGTGTCGCCTGGATCGCCGGCATCGGCTTTACGATGAGTCTGTTCATCGGCACCTTGGCCTTCCCGGGCGATGACATGCAGAACCAAGTGCGCCTCGGCGTGATGCTCGGCTCGCTGCTGTCGACGACGGCGGGTGTGCTGGTGCTCAATGCGGCACGATCGAGACGCGCTGGCGCATAACCGCCCTGCCCCCTCGGGCTTTTCGTGATTGCCCGGTCGTGCCAGCCTTCTGTTCTGGAGGATTGGCCCATGACCGAACTCAGCGATCTCGACGCCTTCGCCCTGGGGCGCGCCTTCCGCCGGAAGACGCTGTCGCCGGTGGAAGTCACAAGCCATTTGCTTGATCGGGCCGAGGCGAGCCAGGCGACCACCAATGCCTTCGTCACCATCGATCGCAAGCGCAGCCTCGACTGGGCGAAAGAATCGGAAACGCGATGGGCGCTCGGGCAGCCGCGCGGGCCCTTTGACGGCGTTGCGATCACGGTCAAAGACAATATGGCGGTTATGGGCTGGCCGAGCCGGAAGGGATCGCTCGCAACGCCCACGACGGCGATGAACTTTGACGCGCCGGTGGTGGCCCGCGCAAAAGAGGCTGGGCTCGTGGTGCTCGGCACCACCACCATGCCGGAATTTGGCTGGATCGGGCTCTCCTCCTCGCCGCTGACCGGCCATACCCGCAACCCCTGGCACCCCGACCGAACGGCCGGCGGATCGACAGCCGGCGGTGCTGCGGCAGCGGCGCTCCGCATCGGGCGCTTTCACTTGGGGTCTGACGGGCTCGGCTCGATCCGAATTCCCGCAGCCTTTTGCGGCGTTGCCGGGATAAAGCCGAGTTTCGGGCGGGTGCCGGCCTATCCGATTTCCGTCATGGGGGAGCTTGCCCATCTCGGGCCCCTTGCGCCGACCGTGCCGGAAGTGGCCGCACTTCTCTCGATCCTCTCAGGACCTGATGCTCGTGACCCCATGGCCTGGAATACGCCGGCGCCTGATTTCGCCTCGGGGCTAGAGGATGGGGTTAGGGGCCTGCGTGTCGCCTATTCGCCGCGCCTTGGGCGGGTCACCAAGATCGATCCCGCCGTTGAGGCGGCTGTGAAGGCGGCAGTCAACATCTTTGAGGATCTTGGCGCCCAAGTCGAGGAAGTGGATCCGCCGATTGGCGATCCCTGCCCGCTCGCCTGGGAGATTTGGAATGCGGGTGCGGCCTTGGTGCTGAACGGCTTTCCGGAGGAGGCGCAAGCCGCGATGGATCCGGGTCTCGTCGAATGCGGCATCTCCGGGCGATCCACATCGGCCGCAACGCTCATTGATGCGCTCCTCTATCGCCGCACCAGTTTTGTGATTGCGATGGCGGAGTTCCATCAAAAATATGACCTCCTGCTCACCCCCACCATGCCGACGGGCGCAATTCCGCTCGGCGCCGACCTGCCACCCCCTGGATTTGCCGGGGTTGCAGAGTGGAGCGGCGCCTGGACCGATTGGTGCCCATTCACGCCCCCTTTCAACGTGACGCAGCAGCCAGCCGGTACCGTGCCCTGCGGTCTTGACGGCGATGGGCTCCCCATCGGCTTGCAGATTGTCGGGCCGAAACGGGGCGATGCCCTCGTGCTCAGAGCCATGCGCGCCTACGAGAGCGCTCGCGTTTTCGGGGCACCGAAGCGGGCGGCATGAGCCCTGTCCTCTTTGTTGCGTGAGATGTTCCACCTTGTGCGCGCTTAGCGCATTGGGGATCAGCGCCAGAAGCAGTGATCGGGATTGACTTTACAGCCTCTCGCATCGTCTCATCAGAAACCAAATGTGAGGAGGCCCGAAGACCTCCACCCCCCGACAGAGGAGTTCGTGATGCGCCAACCCAAGATGTCCCGCCGCGCCGTAGTCGCCGGCGCCGCAGCCGCCGCTGGAGCGCTGACAACGTCAGCCAAGGCTCAGCAACCCAATGTCCTCAGGGTTGTGATGCACTCCGACCTCCGGATCGTCGATCCGATCTGGACGACCGCCTATATCACCCGCAACCACGGCTACATGATCTACGACACCCTCTTCGCCATGGACGAGAAGGGTGAGATCAAGCCGCAGATGGTCGAGAGCTTCCAGGAAAGCGCCGACCGTCTCACCTATACGTTCCGCCTGCGTGAGGGCCTTGCCTGGCATGACGGCCCGCCGGTGACGAGCGAGGACGTGATCCCGTCGATCCGCCGTTGGGCGGCGCGCGATGCGCTCGGCCAGACGGTGATGACCTTCATCGAGAGCATGACGGCGAAGGACGCCCGGACCTTTGAGATCAAGCTCAAGGAACCGACAGGCCTTCTGATTTTCGCGCTCGGCAAGCCCTCGTCCAATGTGCCCTTCATGATGCCGAAGCGGGTGGCAGAAACCGATCCGCAGCAGCAGATCACCGATTTCACGGGCTCGGGCCCGTTCTCCTTCCCCCGCGACCAGTGGCGCCCCGGCGACCGCGCGGTTTACTTGAAGAACACCAATTATAAGCCGCGCGCGGAACCGGCCAGCGGCTTGGCCGGCGGCAAGGTCGTCAATGTCGACCGCGTGGAATGGCGTGCCATCGCCGACCAGCAGCAGGCAGCCAACGCCCTCCTTCAGGGCGAAATCGACCTGATCGAGGCGCCCAGCCACGACCTGTTGCCGCTGCTCGCCGCCGACCGCAATCTCAAGCTCGTCGACTACAATCCGCTCGGCAATCAGTACACGATGCGGTTCAATCAGGTGGCTGCGCCTTTCGATAAGCCGCTGGTGCGGCAAGCCGCGCTCTATGCGCTTAATCAGGAGGACTTCCTGAAAGCGACCATCGGCGATGCCAAATATTACAAAGTCTGCAAGGCCATGTTTGTCTGCGGCACCGCGCTTGAGACCAATGCGGGCATGGAAGACAAGCTTGAATCTAATTTCGCGAAGTCGCGCCAGTTGCTCCAACAGGCCGGCTATAATCGTGAGCCCGTGGTTCTCTTGCACTCGACCGACCTTCAGGTGCTGACCAACCTTGCACCGGTCGCGAAGTCCTTGCTCGAGCGCGGCGGCTTCGTGGTCGACATGCAGTCGATGGATTGGCAGACGGTGGTGGCTCGTCGCGTGAAGCGCGATCCGCCGACCGCTGGTGGTTGGAGCGCGATGCTGACCTCGTGGGTGGCCGCCGACATCCTCAACCCCGTCATGGCCGGCTTCTTCAATGCCTCGGGCGACCGGGCAGCCTTTGGCTGGCCGAACGATCCTGAAATGGAAGCGCTGCGTGGTCGATTTGCCCGCGCCGGCACGCCGGCCGAGCAGAAGCAGATTGCGGAAGCGGTGCAGCGGCGGGTGGCGGAATTCCCCACCCACGTCCATCTCGGCCAGTGGTATCAGCCCTCCGCCATGCGCTCCAATGTCTCAGGCATGTTGACCGCACCGGCCCCGGTGTTCTGGAACATCGAGAAGCGCGCCCGCGCCTGATCTCGCGACGTCGGGCGGTCCGCATCAGCGGGCCGCCTCCGCCTGTTCACGAGACCCCGAGAGACCCTCCATGATCTCGTTCATCCTGCGGCGGCTCGCCGCCACGATCCCCGTGATGTTTACAGTCGCGGTGATGGTGTTTTTGATGCTGCGTCTGACACCCGGCGACCCCGCCGCGGTGATCGCCGGCGACAATGCCTCGCAGCAGCAGATCAACGAAATCCGAACCAAGCTTGGTTTGGACGAGCCCATCGTCACGCAGTTTTTCATTTGGCTTGGCAATACGTTACGCGGCGACCTCGGTGAGAGCTTCTTCTTTCGCAAGACGGTCTGGGAATTGATTGCGGACCGGCTTGAGCCGACCCTTTCGCTTGCTGCCCTCACCATCATCATTGCGCTGGTGATTTCGATCCCGCTCGGCGTGCTCGCAGCCTATCGGCAGGGAACCTGGATCGACCGCCTCGTCATGGGCTTCTCGGTCATCGGCTTCTCAGTGCCGGTCTTCGTCGTCGGCTATTTGCTGATTTTCGTCTTTTCGATCCAGCTCGGCTGGTTCCCGGTTCAGGGCTATCAGCGGCTGTCGGGCGGCTTCTGGCCGTTCCTGCACAGCTTGGTGCTGCCGGCAGTCACCCTGTCGGTGATCTATATCGCGCTAATCGCGCGCATGACCCGCACCTCCATGCTGGAGGTTTTGTCTGAGGACTATATCCGCACCGCCCGTGCCAAGGGACAGACTGAAACCAAGGTGCTGTTTGCCCACGCTCTAAAAAACGCTGCCGTCCCGATCGCCACTGTCGTCGGTATCGGCATTGCGCTCTTGATCGGCGGCGTGGTGGTGACCGAGAGCGTCTATACGATCCCAGGCCTCGGGCGCCTGACCGTTGATGCCGTTCTCGCGCGCGATTTCCCGGTGATCCAGGCGATCATCCTGTTCTTCTCGCTGATCTATGTGCTGATCAACCTGATCGTCGACCTCACCTACACCCTGTTCGACCCGAGGATCCGCTATTGAGCACGGAGACCGCGTCCATCCCCGGCGAAATCGCGCCACCGCCGCAGCGACCGAGTGCCTGGCGTAAGCTCTCTCGCAACCCCTCCGTGGTTGTCGGTGTGGTGATCGTTCTAATCATGGTGGCGATTGGTCTGCTCGCGCCCTGGCTTGCGACGCAGGACCCGACTGCGATCAACCCCGCCGCGCGCAACCGCGTGCCCATGGCTGAGTCGTCCATGCGGCTCGATGACGGCACCCGCGTCACCGTGAAGCACTATATGGGCACCGATACGCTGGGCCGCGATGTTTTTTCCCGCGTGGTCTATGGCGCGCAGGTCTCAGTCTTTATCGGTGTCGCTGTTGCGACCATTGCGGTCATTGTCGGGCTGATCATCGGCATGATCGCCGGCTATGTGCGTTGGCTTGACGGCATCATCATGCGCATCATGGACGGCCTGATGGCGATCCCCGCCATTCTCTTGGCCATTGCGCTTGTATCCCTCTCGCGAGCAGGCGTTCTCACCGTCATCATCGCGATTGTCGTCCCGGAAATCCCGCGCGTCGTGCGCCTCGTCCGCTCGGTGGTCCTATCAGTGCGCGAAGAGCCCTATGTGGAAGCCGCCATCATGGCGGGGACCCCAACACCGCTCATCATGATCCGCCATATCCTGCCGAACTGCACGGCACCCCTCATCGTTCAGGGGACCTTCATTTGCGCATCCGCGATCCTGGTGGAGGCGATCCTGTCGTTCTTGGGTATCGGAATACCTCCACAAATCCCGACTTGGGGCAATATCATGGCCGAAGGGCGCCAATTGTTCCGGCTCTTCCCGCACAACATCCTCTATCCCGGCATACTCCTGGCGCTGACCGTGCTTGCGGTGAACATGCTGGGCGACGGTTTGCGCGATACGCTGGACCCCAAGATGGAGAAGCGCGGATGAGCGGCCCGGTTCTCGACATCCGTGGGCTGACCGTCCAACTGCCCAAAGGCGGCGACCGCAGCAACGCGGTGGACGACGTCTCGCTAACCGTCAATCCCGGCGAGATCGTCTGTGTGGTGGGAGAATCCGGCTCGGGCAAATCCGTCACCGCCCATTCGGTCATGGGGCTTCTGCCCAAGGGCCAATTGGCCGTGACCGGCGGGTCAATCCTGCTGGAAGGCGAGGATGTGGTTCAGGCCACGCCCTCGCGGCTGCGCGATTTGCGCGGCATGCGCATGGGCATGATTTTTCAGGAGCCCATGACCGCGCTGAACCCGGTGGTCACCTGCGGCGAGCAAATTGCCGAGGTGCTCGA
>JBAWYY010000169.1:0-6223 GCA_037143285.1 Alphaproteobacteria bacterium
GGCGGCACCATTTCCGGGCCGACCATGATGACGCTCGCCGATGTCGGGCTTTACATTGCGATCCTCGGCGCCATCGGGCCGGTGGCGCTCGCGGTCACCACCAATCTCAACATCAATTTCCTGCGCAAGCCCGCCCCGCGCGACGTCATTGCCGAATGTCGGCTCTTAAAGCTCGGCCGCAGGCTCGCAGTCGGCGAAGTCGAGATCTTTTCCGACGGTGAGGCCGAGCCCGTGGCCCACGTGGTCGGCACTTACTCCATTCCGCCCAATCGCGAGCCTGTTTAAGTCTCTGACATTGCCCGCCAAATAAAGAGGTATCTAAATACCTAATTTATAAGCCATTGATATCTATGAATTAAAAGCGCCGTTCATGCGTTGACATCGTGAGGGGGCTCCGTTAGAACCCCGTCCATCGCGCGGGGCTCTTCGCTGAGGCCTCGCGTTTTTCGTCACAACCCGGAATTCGTCCCATGAAATCTTACATGGCGAAGCCAGCTGAGGTCGAGAAGAAGTGGGTCGTTGTTGACGCCAAGGGTTTGGTTGTCGGCCGTCTTGCTTCCATCGTTGCCATGCGGCTGCGCGGCAAGCACAAGCCAATCTATACGCCCCACGTTGACTGCGGTGACAATGTCATCGTCATCAACGCTGAGAAGGTGGTGTTCACTGGTCGCAAGTGGGACCAGAAGCCCTATCACCGTCACACCGGCTATCCCGGCGGCATCAAGTCGCCCATCGCCAAGACCATTCGCGACGGCAAGTTCCCCGAGCGCATCGTCGAGAAGGCCGTGGAGCGTATGATCCCGCGCGGGCCGCTTGGCCGCCAGCAGATGCGCAACCTGCGCGTCTATGCCGGCGACAAGCATCCCCATGAAGCTCAGGCGCCGTCGACCCTCGATGTGCGTGTGATGAACGCCAAGAATGCGAGGACCTGACAATGGCTGATACGGTCTCCTCCCTTGAGGGCCTCGCGGCCCTGAAGTCCGCCCAGCCCGATGCGCCCCGCCACGTGCAGAAGCTCGACAAGTACGGTCGCGCCTATGCCACGGGTAAGCGCAAGGACGCGGTCGCCCGCGTCTGGGTCAAGCCCGGCAAGGGCGTCATCACGGTCAATGACCGTGCGATCGACGTCTATTTCGCCCGCCCCGTGCTGCGCATGATCCTGCGTCAGCCCCTCGTGCTCGCCAACCGCGACACCCAGTACGACATCATGGTGTCGGTCTCGGGCGGCGGTCTGTCGGGTCAGGCTGGTGCGGTTCGCCATGGCATCTCCAAGGCGCTCACCCTCTATGAGCCGGAGCTGCGCACCATCCTGAAGAAGGAAGGCTTCCTCACCCGCGACAGCCGCGTGGTCGAGCGTAAGAAGTACGGCCGCGCCAAGGCTCGCCGGTCCTTCCAGTTCTCGAAGCGCTGATCTTTCAGCTCTTCATCTCATCATGCGAAAGCCGGGCCCTGCGCCCGGCTTTTTGCATTTTAACACTTCTCACGCGGCCGTGAGGGGAGAGGGTGTAGCGATCACGAGGGCTAGAGCGTATGGGGTTCAGAGGATAGAACCATGGCACTTTGGACCGATCGCACCGGTACGTTTTCTCCCGTTAAGGCGGCAGCACTCGCCCTGACGCTGGCGCCGGCGTTATGGATTGCGGCTCAAGCGCTGCTCGGGTGGCTCGGTCCGCGCCCCTATACGGCGGCAATCCATCAGTCCGGCGATTGGGCCGTGCGCGTGCTCTTGGTGTCGCTGGCGATCTCGCCGTTCCGCCATATCTTCCGCACCACCAAGCTCTTTCCCGCCCGCCGCATCATCGGCGTTGCCGGCTTTGCCTATGTGGCGCTTCATTTGGTGCTCTATATCGGCGATCAGCGCTTCAACCTCGTCAAAGTCGCAACCGAGATCGTGCTGCGCTTCTATTTGACCATCGGCTTTGTCGCACTCCTGGCGCTCGCAGCTCTTGCCATCACCTCCACCGACAATTGGATCAAGCGCCTCGGCGCGGACCGCTGGCAGAAGCTGCATCAACTCGTCTTCCCCGCAGTCCTCCTCGCCCTCATCCACGATTTCATTCAGGCGCGTTTGGATGTGACTGAGCCCGTGCTGATGTCCGGCCTGTTCCTCTGGCTCCTTGGCGCGCGCGTGTTGGTGAAGCGCCGTATCGAGCTTGGCGCCCTGGCTCTGGTCGGGCTTGCTGTGGTCGCAAGCGCGCTCACCGCGGGCACCGAGATCGCCTGGTATTCGCTGGTGCGGGGCGCGCCGGCGCTGGCGATCCTCGAAAACCAATTCGATTTCGAGTTCAACATTCGCCCGACCTGGTGGGTTCTAGCCGCAGGTCTTGCGGTTGCGGCAAGCCGCCTCGTCTCCGCCCGCTTTGCCGCGGAACCGGCAAAGCCAATGCGTCGCACCGCCCGGGCTTGAACCCGGCCGCCGCCTCGCGTCTGATGGGGACCTCATTGCAGGACCCCGATCATGCCCCTTGATGTCTCGCCCGTTCCCCAAGCCCTTCGCGATGCCGCCTATAACAATGGGGCGGCGGTGCCGAGCTGGAGCGGCACCTTCGCGCGCTGGACGGAGGAGGGGCTGACCCATCGTCGCAGACACAGCGAGACCATGGATCTCGCCTTCGGTCCGAAGGAACGCCAGAAGATCGACCTCTATCCCGCCCAAGACCCGCTAGCCCCGTGCCTCGTTTACTTCCACGGGGGCTATTGGCAGCGCAATTCCCGCGACATGTTTGCGGTCCTCGGCGAGGGGGTGGCAGCCCACGGCTGGTCGGTCGCAATGCCCGGCTATACCCTGGCGCCTGAGGCCTCGCTCGCCGAGATCGTCGAAGAGGTCGGCATGGCGTTGGACTGGCTATCAACCGCCGGCCGCCGCCATGGTGTGGCAGGGCCGCTGATCGTCTCGGGCTGGTCGGCGGGCGGCCATCTCGCCGCACTCGCGCTCGCCCATCCAGCGGTTGCCAGCGGCTTGGCGCTCTCCGGCATCTTCGATCTCGGACCGCTGAAAGAGACCTATCTCGATGCGGCCTTGAAGCTGACGGCAGCTGAGATCGCCGATCTCTCGCCCTTCCGTCGGCCCGCCGTGATGAAGCCGCTCGCCATTGCCTATGGCGGCAATGAACTACCCTCGCTCGTCGGGCAATCCGAAGGCTTCTATGCGCAGCGCCGCCGCGCGGGTGCGCCAGGCGCGAAGATCGTGGTGGAGGGCGCCGACCATTTCACGGTGCTCAACGCCCTGCGGTCGCCGGAGGGCGCCTTAACCGCGGCCCTCCTCGATTTGGTGTAAGGCGAGCCCTCGTCAGCTCGCGATCTTGCCGCCGCCGATTTTGGTGATCGCCACGACGCTCGGGCGCGGCGGCATATCCGGCTTAAAGTCCGGCCAGCGTGTGGTCGGGTTTTCGAAGGTAGCGGGCGCCGCGCGGGCGTCTTCCTCGTCCGCCTCGCCAGGATGCTGGACGGCCACAAAGAACGTCTCGCCATCGGGCGTGAATTCCGGCCCGCACATTTCAGCGCCCATGGGCACCTTGAAGAACAGCTTGGAGGTGCCGCGCGCCGCCCCCTCCGTCTCCATCGCCCAAATGCCGTCGTTGCGGCCGGTCTTGGAGGGCATATTGCCGTCGGTTGCGATCCAGAGCCGGCCGTCAGCATCGATCGCGCAATTGTCGGGCATGCCGAACCAGCCGTCCTTGGAGGTGGCGGCGTTGAAGGTCGCGCCAACGGCTGCGACCGAGGGATCGCCACAGCGCACGAGAATGTCCCAGGTGAAGGTGGTGGAGGCCTGATCCCGCCCCGTCGGCAGCATCTCGATCACATGGCCGAAGCGATTGTCGGAGCGCGGATTGGCCGCGTTCACATCGGCCCCCGAACGGCGGCTGTTATTGGTCAGCATCACATAGACCTTGTCGGTCTTGGGATTGGCTTCCACATCCTCCGGGCGGTCCATCTTGGTCGCACCCAGAAGGTCGGAGGCGCGACGCGCTTCGATCAGCACATCGGCCTGCGAGGCAAAGCCATTGGCCGCCGTCAGCGGGCCCTGGCCGTGCACGAGCGGCAGCCACTGACCAGTGCCGTCCACATTGTAGCGCGCCACATAGAGCGTGCCGCTGTCGAGCAGGTCCCTGTCGCGGGTGCGATCGCCGCTCACACGACCCTCGGTCACGAATTTATAGACATATTCGAAGCGCTCATCGTCGCCGGCATAGAGCACATAGCGCCCATCGCGGGCGGTGATGCCAGCGGCGCCCTCATGCTTGAATCGGCCGAGCGCCGTGCGCTTCTTTGGCGTTGAGGAGGGATCAAAGGGGTCGATCTCAACGATCCAGCCGAAGCGATTGGGTTCGTTCGGCTCTTTGCTAAGCTCGAAGCGATCCTCATACTCGCCCCAATTGAACGCGCGCACCGGCACGCCCATGCGCCGATGGTTGGCGGTTTCCTTATGGCCCGCCGGCAAGCGCCCCATGAAATAGCCGTTGATGTTCTCCTCGCACGTCACCCACGTGCCCCAAGGCGTACGGCCGCCGGCGCAATTGTTGAACATGCCCATGACCTTCGTACCGGTTGGATCGGCGGACGTGCGCAGCCGCGCGTCACCTGCCGCAGGTCCGGTGATCTCCATAGGCGTCTGAGCGGTAATGCGCCGGGCGTAGCGCGAATTGGGAACCACCGTCCAGGTGCCAGCTTCCTGGCGGATCTCGATCACCGAGCCGCCATGGGCCATCATCTCGATGGTCGCAAGCTCTTTGGTCATCTGGGCGAAGGGGACGAGGCCGCGGGCGGCGACGCGCCCATCCTGCATGCCGACGCCGGGGAACATCAGCTCCTCATTGGTATATTCGTGATTGACGCAGAGGAGCCCGTGCTTTGACGGGTTGGCCGCCCCCGGCATGGGGAAATAGCCAAGGTAATCATTATTATAACCAAACTGCCGGGCCTGAGCGGCTGATGTCTGCGCCTTCGGGTTAAAGGCCGGCGCGTCAGCCAGCACCGGATCACCCCAGCGGATCAGAACCTTGGCCTCATAGCCCTCGGCGACTTCCGCCCGATCGGTGGGGGTAGACGAGAGCTCTTTGAACACGAAGGACGGGGTCGTATTCGCGCCCTGCGCCTCAGCGCGACCGGCGGCTAGCGCGAGCGGCCCAAGGGTCGCCGTCATCGCGCCAACGCCCAAGACCCCACGCATCAGTTCGCGCCGGTCGAAGCGAGCGGCAATGATGTCGCCGATGGTCATATTGGCCGAGAGGTTGGTCCCCACATCCTCATGGGCTTCTGCCTGTTGCGAACGGCTGCGCGCGCCAGTCTCAGTCATATCCGTCTCCCTCAAGGCCGCCGCAGGCTCTCAGGCCTCCGGGCGTCCCACTCTCAATCCTGCGACTTTTGCGCGGAGACTAAGCCTCGCGAGAGACAATGCAATGACCATCATGCCCATGGCCTTTTCACCGGGCAAAATGGACGATTCACCACATGCGGCGTTTTCAACCCACAAAGACCCGCCCGAAACCGAGCGTTTACCCCCGTCTTCTAGGGTGCGCTCGGGATGTTGCGTTGCCAGGAGGGCGTCGTGGTAAGAGCATTAGGATTGTTCGATGGGGAATCCGATGTGGCGCATTTGATGCGCGTGGCCGAGCGGGCGGGTCTTGCTTTGGCCTGCATCGATGAGGCGAGCCGCGAGCCGCTGCCGGGTGACGTGATCCACACAGGTCTTGGCCGGCTCAGCGCCTGGGTTGCCACCATCAGCCTGACGGTCGCCTTCCTGATCCTCTGAGCTCCAGACGAAAAAACGGGCGCCGAAGCGCCCGTTTAGAAGGTGCCGCGATGATCAAGTCGCGGTCGGGAGGAAGTCGAAGGTCAGAGGGAAGGGGCGGCGCGAACGCCGCCCGCATCAGTCCTCAGACCGAATAGTACATGTCGTACTCAACCGGGTGCGGCGTCATTTCGAAACGCATCACGTCGGCCATCTTCAGCTCGATATAGCTGTCGATGAAGTCGTCGTTGAACACGCCGCCGGCCTTCAGGTAGCCGCGATCCTTGTCGAGATTGGCAAGCGCTTCACGCAGCGAGCCGCAAACGGTCGGGATCTTCTTCAATTCCTTCGGCGGCAGATCGTAGAGATCCTTGTCCATCGCAGCGCCCGGATCGATCTTGTTGGTGATGCCATCAAGACCGGCCATCAGCATGGCAGCGAACGCCAGATAGGGGTTGGCGGTCGGATCGGGGAAGCGAACCTCAACGCGCT
>JBAWYY010000170.1:0-6204 GCA_037143285.1 Alphaproteobacteria bacterium
ATCGCCGTTCATGAAGGCGTTGCGGGTGAGATCGGCAACCCGCACCATCTTGCTCACCTGATCGCGACCCTCGGCGGTTTTGGCAAAGCTCTTGGCCTTGGCCAAGATGATGCCGACCTCGTTGTCGTGGGGCAGATAGTTCAACACGGTGACGATGGACCAGCGGTCCATCTGCGCTTGGTTGATCTGCTGGGTGCCGTGATAGAGGCCGGTCGTGTCACCGAGGCCAACGGTGTTGGCGGTCGCGAACAGGCGGAAGGCCGGATGCGGGCGCACCACGCGGCTCTGGTCGAGCAGGGTGAGCCGGCCAGCGCTTTCCAACACGCGCTGAATGACGAACATCACATCCGGGCGACCCGCGTCATATTCGTCGAAAACCAGCGCCACATTGTGCTGATAGGCCCAGGGCAGGATCCCGTCGCGGAATTCCGTCACCTGCAGGCCGTCTTTGACGACGATGGCGTCCTTGCCCACGAGATCGATACGGCTGACATGGCTGTCGAGATTGATACGCACGCAGGGCCAGTTCAGCCGCGCGGCGACCTGCTCGATATGGGTCGATTTGCCGGTACCGTGATAGCCGGAGACCATCACGCGCCGGTTATAGGCAAAGCCCGCCAGGATCGCGAGGGTCGTCTGCTTATCGAAGAGATAGTCAGGGTCGAGATCGGGAACTTGGTCGCCAGTGACCGAATAGGCCGGAACCATCAAATCCGAATCGATGCCGAAGGCCTTTCGCACCGAAATGGTGGTATCTGGAACGCCGCCGTTCTTATCGTTCTGCACTGTCACGAAGACCTCCGATGCCGCGATCCGCGCGGCCAAACCCTTAAACGATGTTGACCTTATCAGATGCTGCGCGCGCGCTGAAAGGGTCACAATCGCGTTCGACGCATTCCGTTCGCTTATGGCTGCCGTCAAGGCGATCCGGGATCATTCCGGATAGGCGCGTAAATTGCCGCCCACATCCTCAATGACGCCCTTGCCCACATGATTAGGTCCGATCGGCACTTTGCCTGCGCCACCTGGGACATCAAGCACATAGGTGGGTTGCGCGAGACCGGATAATCCCCCGCGCAAAGCGCGCATCAAGGCTTGGCCCTCGGCAATGGACGTGCGCCAATGGCTGGTGCCCGGCGCGAAATCGGCCTGATGGAGATAATAGGGCTTCACACGTGCACTCAAGAAAGCGCGCATGAGATCGGCCATGGTCTCAGGATTATCGTTGATGCCTCGCAAAAGCACCGTCTGACTGACCAGCATCACGCCGCGATCAGCGAGACGCGCGAGCGCTGCGACGCCTGCGGGCGTAAACTCACGGGCGTGATTGGCATGAACGCCCACCACAATGGTCTTGGTCGACTGCGCGAGCGCGCGGACAAAGTCCGGCGTGATGCGGTCGGGATCCACCAGCGGCACCCGCGTGTGCCAGCGGATCACTTTCACATGGTCGATCGCGCTCAATCGGGCGGTCAGCGTCTTTACCCGACGAGCGGAGAGCACAAAGGGGTCGCCGCCGGTCAGCACCACCTCAAAAATCGCGGGATGATCCGCGATATAGGCGATGGCGCGATCAAGATCGGCGCCGGTGAGCGCGCCAAGGCCCTTCGGACCAACCATTTCGCGCCGAAAGCAGAAGCGGCAATAGACCGGGCAGGCATGGACGACCTTCAACAGCACCCGGTCGCTGTAGCGATGGATCAGGCCTTTGACCGGGGAATGAGCGTCATCGCCGATGGGGTCATCGCTCTCAACCGGCAGGCGCACGAGTTCGCGGGCGTCAGGCAGGAACTGCGCGCCGATGGGGTCGTGCGGGTCGTTCGGATCGATCATCGCCGCCATGGCGGGCGTCACCGCGATGGCATAGCGCGCGCCGACACGCCGCATCTCGTCCAGCCGCTCCGCGCCAACAAGGCCGGCTGCGGCGAGATCATCGGCGCTTTTCAAGGGTGTGTTCGGGCCAAACCGGTCGGTCATCGCGCCCCTTTGCCCGCTCCACCTCAGGGATGCAAGCAGACGCACTCAACCCAATGGAAGCGCGCTCCTCACCGACACGTGAGGCCTCTGCGACAAACGCGGCATGATCCCCTCTTTCTCTGGTCGCCAATTCGCCCCATTTCATGGTTCAGTAGAGACTGAGCACATCTGCGCCGCATACGAGGCGCAGCGTCCCCTTTGAAGACTGAGGCCTCCATGACCACCGCTTCCCCCCGCTCTTTGATGCTGCGCGATGGCCTTGCCGCCGCGGTTCTGGCTCTTTCCTTAGGGACAGGGCTTGCCGCAGCGCCGGTGATGGCGCCGCAAGCCCTGGCACGCGGGCAGGTGGTCGATCTCGCCGATCTCGCCGAGCAGGTGATTGATTCGGTCGTGAACATCTCAACCTCCACCCGCGTCGACGTGGCCGGTGGCAATCGCCCGGGCGCTCCCGGTGCTGGTCCTGGCGGCCCAGGCGCTAATCCCGGCAACCCGCCGGGCGGACCGAACCGTGAAGGCCGCCCCTCACCGGGCACGCCCTTCGACGAATTGTTCGAGGAATTCTTCCGCCGTCGTGGCGAGGGTGGGGGTCAGCAGCAGCCGCAGCAGCGTCGCCAGTCGTCGCTGGGTTCCGGCTTCGTCATCGACGACAGCGGCATCGTGATCACCAACAATCACGTCATCGACGGTGCGGACGAAGTGACTGTGATCTTCAATGACGGCCAGCGCTTGAAGGCGACCATCGTCGGCCGCGACCGCGAAATCGATGTCGCGGTCCTGAAAGTAACCCCTGAGAAGCCGATCAAGGCTGTGCGTTTCGCCAATTCCGACCGCATCCGCGTCGGTGAAGCCGTGATGGCCATCGGTAACCCGCTTGGCCTCGGCGGCACTGTCACCGCCGGCATCGTCTCGGCGAAGAACCGCGACATCCAGTCCGGCCCCTTCGACAACTATATCCAGACGGATGCGGCCATTAATCGCGGCAATTCCGGCGGTCCCCTGTTCAACATGTCGGGCGAAGTGATCGGCATCAACACCGCGATCTTCTCCCAATCCGGCGGCAATATCGGCATTGCCTTCGCTGTCCCCGCCAACACCGCCTCCCCTGTCATCCAACAGCTGCGCGAATTCGGCGAAACCCGCCGTGGCTGGCTCGGCGTCCGCATTCAAGAGGTAACCGACGAGATCGCGGAAAGCCTGAGCATTCGCGGCTCTGTGCGCGGCGCCCTGATTGCCGGCATCGAGCCGACAGGTCCTGCCGGCCCCGCCGGCATCAAGACCGGCGACGTGATCATCAAGTTCGATGGCCGCGAGGTCCGCAATTCCCGCGAATTGCCGCGCATCGTCTCGGAAACCCAGGTCGGCAAGGCCGTTCCGGTGACCGTGCTGCGCGGCGGCAAGGAAGAGCAGTTGACGGTGACGCTCGGCCGTCGCGAGGGCAATATTCAACAGGCCTCGGCCGGTCGCCAGCCGACCGAACGGCCGGCACAGCCCGCCAATCCCACGGTCACCGCCCTTGGCCTCCAGCTCTCCGGCCTCACGGCCGAGGTTCGCCAGCGTTATCGCCTGCGTGACGATATCCGCGGCGTGGTCGTGACCCAGGTCGAGCCGAATTCTCGGGCGGCAGAACGGCAGATCCAGCCAGGCAATGTCATCCTCGAAGTCCAGAACGAGGCCGTGAACGCGCCGGGCGATGTCACCCGCCGCATCGAGCAATTGCGCGCGGAAGGGCGGAACTCCGCCCTGTTCTTGGTGGCCAATGCCGAGGGCGACCGCCGCTTCGTGGCTTTGAGCCTGCGCTAAGCCTTTCAACGCGCCCGTTTGACACCGAGGGGCGCGGGTTTGGCTCGCTTTAGTGCGCGACGAAATCGCTGATCGAATAGCCCTGGGCATAGATCAGGGCTGTGAGGTCGGCGTGGTCGATGCGGGCGTCTGCCGCTTCAGCCACCTTAGGCTTTGCACGATAGGCAACGCCGAGCCCCGCTTCACCCAACATCGCGAGATCATTGGCGCCATCACCCACCGCAAGGGTTGCCATGGGGGCAAGACGGCGAGCGGCCCGCAGCGCGATGAGCGTTTCGCGCTTGGCCTCGCGCCCTAAGATCGGCTCGCGGACAAGACCGGCGAAGCGGTCATCGGCGACTTCCAGAATATTCGCGCGGTTCTCGTCAAAGCCGATCATCGCGCCGACCCGTGCAGTGAACAGCGTGAAGCCGCCGGAGACCAGGGCGGTATAGGCGCCGTTCGCCCGCATGGTGGCAACGAGTGCGCGGCCGCCGGAGGTGAGCGTGATTCGGCTCTTAATCACCTCATCCACGACACCCGCTGGCAAGCCTTTGAGAAGTGCGACCCGCTCGCGCAGCGCCGGCTCAAACTCGATCTCGCCCCGCATGGCGCGCTCGGTGATCGCGGCGACATGCTCCTTCATCCCCACCATATCGGCGAGTTCGTCAATACATTCCTGGCCGATCATGGTGGAATCCATGTCCGCCAGGAACAGCGCCTTGCGGCGGGTGTCGGCGCGCTGCACCACCACGTCGACAGGCGAAGACCCGAGGCGCGCACGCACGGCGTCAGCGATCGCGCGGTTGTCGGCGCTGCCAAGCGGTGCGAAAGAAAGGTCAACCGCCACAGCGGGGTTGAGCACTGTCGTTGCGGTCACCGCCGACAAGGCAGCGCCCGCTTCGGCGATGAGATCGGCGGTGAGAACCGGGCGATCGGGATGGCAGACAAGGGTCGCGACGTGGGTCATGAGGCACGCAGAGATGAGGACGCGGTTCTCATCGCAGGTCCGACCGCCAGCGGCAAGTCGGCGCTGGCGCAGAGCCTTGCCGAGCGCACGGGCGGCGTCATCATCAACGCCGATTCCATGCAGGTCTATGTCGATCTCCGGATCATCACAGCGCGACCGACTATCGAAGAAGAAGCGCGCGCCGATCACCTCCTCTTCGGCACTGTGGATGGGGCGGTGAATTTTTCCGTTGGCCATTGGCTGCGCGCGGTGACGGAACTCATCGCGACGCTGCGCGCTGAGAACAAGCTCGCGATCCTGGTCGGCGGCACCGGGCTTTACTTTAAGGCGCTGACCCAGGGCCTCTCGGCGATCCCGGCGGTATCGGCAGATATTCGCGACCGACTGCGGGCCGAGACCGAGGGGCTTGCGCCGGAGGCGATCCATGCGCGATTGGCGAAGATCGATCCGCGAGCGGCTGAAAAACTTCGCCCAAGCGACCCCCAGCGATGCCTGCGCGCGCTTGAGGTGATGGTAGCGACCGGCCGGTCACTGCTCGATTGGCAGGGCGAAACGCGCGTGCCACCGCTCCTCGACGTGACGCGCTGCGTCGCAGTCTTTCTCAGCGTCGAGCGACCGCTCTTGCGCGAGCGGATCAATCGCCGTTTCGAGGCGATGATGGAGAGCGGTGCGATGGATGAGGTCATGGCGCTAAAAGCGCGCGGGCTTGACCCCGCTTTGCCCGTCATGCGCGCCCACGGCGTGCCGGGGCTGATCGCTTATCGGGAGGGGCAGCTCTCTCTTGCCGAGGCCATTGCCAAGGGGCAGGCGGATACGCGGGCCTATGCGAAGCGCCAGGAAACCTGGTTTCGCCACCAGCTCGCGGGCTTCGAGGCGCTAAGCCCCGAAGCTGCCGCAAGCCGGCTTAGCCATATCAAACCGCAGCGATAACAGCGATTTCGACGGTATAGGGCGGAGCTGCGAGCTTCGCCTCAACGGTCGCGCGCGCCGGCGTATGACCCGCTACAACCCAGCCGTCCCAGACTTCGTTCATTTCGGCGAAGGTGCGCATATCGGTCAGCCAAATATTGGCGGAGAGGATGTTCTTCTTCGAGGTGCCGCATTCCGCGAGCAGGCCATCGATGATCGACAGGATCTCAGCGGTCTGTTCCTTCACCGACTTACCGACGGCGGCCTTTGCCACCTGGCCAGCGACATAAACCGTGCCGTTATGGACAACGGCCATGCTCATGCGCGGGCCAACCTGTTTGCGTTCAATGCTCATGAAACTCAGTCTCCTCAGGGGTTCGGGGCGGCAAGCTCTAGCGCGCCGGACGTTCGAGGCCAAGCGCTGGATTGCTCGGGAGATTCCAGGGGTTGCGATCTCCCGAGGTTTAGCCACATTCTTGAAGACGACCTTGGAAAGAGCGAGACGAACTCAAGCCTATGCTGAGACGAATGTTCGAGCTGATCGACGCGGTGCTGGGCAATGACCGGCC
>JBAWYY010000171.1:0-6197 GCA_037143285.1 Alphaproteobacteria bacterium
GGCAGCAGCAGGAGCCGGCTTAGCGCCTCCTCCCGTCCCGCTCTTCGGGTCTTCACCCTCGGTCGCGATCCCGGCGATCAGCTGGTTCACAGCCACGTCCTGCGACCCATCGGGCACCAGGATCTTGGCCAGAATGCCCTCATCGACAGCTTCCACTTCCATGGTCGCCTTGTCGGTCTCGATCTCAGCGATGACATCGCCGGCCTGGATCCGGTCGCCTTCCTTCTTCAGCCACTTGGCAAGATTGCCCTTCTCCATGGTCGGAGACAGCGCGGGCATCAGGATGTCGATGGGCATAGGGGCTCCCTCACGAGATCTCACGAGGGCTATCGCCCTCAGCGAGCGCATTTAATTCGGATTCCAGCATGTCGCGGATACGGTCAATCGTCTCCGATTCCGACCGGCCATGCTCGATGGCGTGAATGCGCGCGACATTGCGGGCAATGTCGGCGAGAACCATGCCCCAGGCCTGAGGATCGGCAAAAGCCGGCCGCAAGGTCAGCTGCAAGGTCCCTTCAACGATGGCGCCGCGCATGATCTCCACACCGCCCTTTTCAAGGGCAGCGGGAGGAGCTGCGAGCGCATCAAATTGAGCCATGGCGTCAGCGATAGGTGACCGCGCGCACCGCCTCGATCACATCGGCGACGCTCGGCAGGGCCAGCTTTTCGAGATTGGCGGCATAGGGCATTGGCACATCCTTGCCCGAGACCCGAGCCGGCGGCGCGTCGAGATAGTCGAAGGCGCGCTCGAAGACACGGGCGGAGATTTCCGCGCCCACGCCCGACTGCTGCCAGCCCTCTTCAACCGTCACGATGCGACCGGTCTTCATGACCGAGGCAATCACCGTTTCGGTGTCGAGGGGGCGCAGCGAGCGCAGATCGATGATCTCGGCGTCGATGCCGAGCTTTTCAAGTTCGGCTGCCGCCTTCACCGCATAGGTCATGCCGATCGACCAAGCGACGATGGTGACGTCACGGCCCTGGCGATGCACGCGTGCCTTGCCGATGGGGAGGACGAAATCATCGAGCTTCGGCACTTCGAAGGACTGGCCGTAGAGGATCTCGTTTTCGAGCACGATGACCGGATTGGGATCGCGGATCGCGGCCTTCATCAGGCCCTTAGCGTCTGCCGCCGTATAGGGCGCAACCACCTTCAAGCCCGGCACATGGGAATACCAAGCCGAATAGTCTTGGCTGTGCTGGGCGCCGACGCGGGCCGCCGCACCATTGGGCCCTCGGAACACGATGGGGCAGCCCATCTGACCGCCGGACATATAAAGCGTCTTCGCCGCCGAATTGATGATGTGATCGATCGCCTGCATGGCGAAGTTGAATGTCATGAATTCAACGATGGGCTTGAGGCCGGTAAAGGCCGCACCCACGCCGACGCCGGCAAAGCCATGCTCGGTGATGGGGGTGTCTACCACGCGGCGCGGCCCGAACTCCTGGAGCAAGCCTTGGGTGATCTTATAGGCACCCTGATATTCCGCGACCTCTTCACCCATCACGAAAACGAGCTCATCGCGGCGCATCTCTTCCGCCATGGCGTCACGCAGCGCTTCGCGCACCGTGATCGTCATCATCTCCGTGCCAGCCGGCCATTCGGCTTCCACCGTTGCGGCCTGCGGCATGGGGGCCGGCGCTGCAGCGGGCGCTGTCTGGACGGCGGGTGCGGCTACCGGCACTGCCGCTGGCGCAGGGGCTACGGCAGCCGGCGCCTTGGTATTGCCAGCGGCGGCGACATCCTCGCCATCGGTCGCGAGGATCGCGATCAACTCATTGACAGCGACATCCTGCGCGCCCTCGGGCACCAGGATCTTCGCGAGGATGCCCTCATCCACCGCTTCCACTTCCATGGTCGCTTTGTCGGTCTCGATCTCGGCAATGACATCGCCGGGTTTTACCGCGTCACCTACCTTCTTCGTCCATTTGGAAAGGTTGCCCTTTTCCATGGTCGGCGACAGCGCGGGCATTAAAATGTTCACGGGCATGATGACGATCGTCCTTCGAGGACAGGAGCTTAAAAGGCGGGCGGACCTTTGGTCGCAAGACCTGAGGCGCCGGAGGTCACTTCAACACGTCGGTCCACAGTTCCGACGCATCGGGCTCGGGATCATTGGTGGCAAATTCAGCGCTCTCAGCCACGATATCGCGCACCTTCGCGTCTATGGCCTTGAGCTCGTCCTCGCCGACCTTCCAATCCTCCAGCAGGCGATGGCGCACCTGCTCGATGGGGTCATGCTCGGTGCGCATCTTCTGCACTTCGTCCTTGGTACGATATTTCGCCGGGTCCGACATGGAGTGGCCGCGATAGCGATAGGTCTGCATCTCCAGGATGATCGGACCATTGCCGCCCCGGCACCATTCCATCGCTTTGAGGCCGGCCGCATGAACCGCACGCACATCCATGCCATCCACCTGTTCGCCGGGGATGGCGAAGGAGACCCCACGTTTAGAGAAGTCGGTCTGGGCGGAAGCTCGGCTGACCGCCGTGCCCATGGCGTAGCGGTTGTTCTCGATGATGTAGATCACCGGCAGCTTCCAAAGCGCCGCCATATTGAAACTCTCATAGACCTGGCCCTGATTGGCCGCGCCATCGCCGAAATAGGTCATGGAGACATTGTCATTGCCGCGATAGCGGTTGGCGAAGGCGAGCCCAGTGCCCAGCGACACCTGCGCACCGACAATGCCGTGACCGCCATAAAAGTGCTTCTCGGCGGAGAACATGTGCATGGAGCCGCCCTTGCCGCGCGAATAGCCGCCGCGCCGACCGGTCAACTCCGCCATCACGCCATTGGCCGCCATGCCGGCTGCCAACATATGCCCGTGGTCGCGATAAGCGGTGATCACCTGATCACCCTCTTTTGCCGCCATTTGCATGCCCACCACCACGGCTTCCTGGCCGATATAGAGGTGGCAGAAGCCGCCGATCAGGCCCATGCCATACATTTGGCCGGCCTTCTCCTCGAAGCGGCGGATCAGCAGCATCTCGCGATAGGCTTCCAGATCCTGTGCCTTAGTGAAACTCGGGCCTGGCCCTTTGGCCGAAGCCTTGGCAGCAGCCTTGGCGGGTTTGCCGGCGCTCTTCGTCTGCGTCGCGACCATCGTGATCCCCCGGAATTCTCAAGGCCTCCTTGATAGCGCGACACTTGTGCGTCGAGAAGACCACCCAAACTGTGAGGTTGCACTGCACAAACCGTTGGCAAGCCAAGGGTTTCAAGGATTTAACCGGAATGTGGTTCATAAAGCGCTGTGAACCGTTGTTCGGTTCAAACCAACACAGAAGCGCGAAGCCCGAAAGATCGACGCCCTATCGGCGCGGTTCAACCAGCACGAGGTCGTGGGGGCCGGCGAAATTGAGAAGCTCGCGAGCGCGCTGATCGAGCATGTCGGGATCGAGCCCCGACGCCCGCAACAGCACCACGCGCCGCTCGACCTCAGAGCGTTCACGCTTCAGCGCCGCAAGCTCAACCTTGAGAGCGCGGGCTTCCGCCTGGAAGCGCTGATTGGCCTGAATGCCGTGGTCACCGTGGTAGGCATGGAACCCGAAATAGCCGATCGCTGCCGCAGCGAGGCAATAAAGCCCGACCGCCTGGAGAATCCGGTGAAAGCGCGTGCGAACGACCATGTCGTAATGATCGCCGCTTTGCCTTGCTGACTGGTTAACGAGACCCTTAGTCCGACGGGCGTTTTGCACTTGATGCGTAGAGAAGTCCCACGACAATGGCGGCAATGCCGAGGAGCGTCATGGGGCTCGGCACCTCCCCTAAGACGGGGATCGCCATGAACGTGCCAAGCACGGGAATGAGCGGCGGAAACCGCGCGGCCGTGGTCGCACCCAGGCCTCTCGCGCCATAGGTCCAGAGCACCAAGCCGATGACAATGTTCAGGAGCCCTTGATAGATGCCGTGGAAGGCGATTACGCCAAAGGGCAGATCCATCAGGCGCGGCGAAAACCAGGCGAAATAAGCCGGCAGACAGGCAACCGACAGGATCGAGACAACGGCAGTCCCGGCGAGCGGCGCCACTTTCCAGCGCGCGCAAAGATAAGTGAAGCCGCCCCAGGCAAGGCCGCAGCCGACGAAGAGCGCATCACCCAAAAGCACATAGGGCCCTGTCTCGCCTTGCACCCCCGAGAGCGCCACAAGCCCGAGCCCTGAGAGCACCACGCTTAAACCAAAAATAACCCGGCCCGGCACAGCCATGCCATGGGCGAGATAGCCGAGAAGCGTCGCGGTCACCGCGACCGTCCCCGGCTGAATGGCCGAGCCATGGGCGGCCGGCGCCCATTGCAGTCCCGCATTAGATATAACGGCAAGCGGTAAGCCGCCGGTGAGGAAAAGCACGATACCGCGCGTCCAACCGAGCCCAGCGCAATCGCGAACGCCAAGCGCCACGAAGACCGGCACCATCACGACGCCGGCCACAATGAAACGCAGCGCGCCCAGATCATAGGGGGTGAGCCCGGAGGCAAGACCGAGGCGAACGAAAGGAAATTGCCCGCCATAGATCAACACAGCCGCGAACATGGCCGTGAATGAGAGCGCACGCGGGGTGAGAACAGGCATGTCCTGTCACTGCGCCCTCACGCCGGCTCGCACAAGGCGAGCCCGCGCAAGCCGATTATGCGTGAGCTTGCCGCGCCGCCGTGTCAGGCCTTCGCGCGCAGGCTCGCGCGGCCGGCATAAGAGGCCTGGGTTCCCAGTTCTTCCTCAATACGGATGAGCTGATTGTATTTGGCGGTCCGGTCCGAGCGCGCGAGCGAACCGGTCTTGATCTGTCCGCAATTGGTGGCCACCGCGAGATCGGCAATGGTCGCATCCTCGGTTTCGCCCGAACGATGGGACATGACCGCCGTGTAGCCAGCCTTATGCGCCATTTCGACAGCGGCCAGCGTTTCGGTGAGTGAGCCGATCTGGTTCACCTTCACGAGGATCGAATTGGCGAGACCGGTCTCGATGCCCATGGCGAGGCGCTTCGTGTTGGTCACGAACAAATCGTCGCCCACGAGCTGGCACTTCGAGCCCACCAAATCGGTCAAGATCTTCCAGCCCTCCAGATCATCCTCGCTCATGCCGTCTTCGATGGAGCGGATCGGATAATCGGCGACGAGCTTGGCGAGATATTTCGCCTGAGCCTTGGGGTCACGCACCTTGCGCTCGCCTTCATAGTGATAGGCGCCGTCCTTGAAGAACTCGGTCGCGGCGCAATCGAGCGCGATCATCACGTCGCCGCCGGGCGTATAACCGGCCTTTTCGATCGAGGTCATTACGAAGTCGAGGGCTGCCTGAGCCGACTTCAGATTGGGGGCAAAGCCACCCTCGTCACCGACATTGGTGTTGTGGCCCTGGGCTTTCAGCGCTGATTTCAGCGTATGGAATACTTCCGAACCCATGCGGATCGCCTCCGCGACGCTGTCCGCGCCCACCGGCATGATCATGAATTCCTGGAAGTCGATGGGGTTATCGGCATGCGCGCCGCCATTGACGATATTCATCATCGGAACGGGGAGAACATGAGCGAAAGCCCCGCCCACATAGCGGTAGAGCGGCAGCCCGGAGGCTTCAGCCGCAGCCTTGGCGGTCGCGAGCGAAACGCCGAGAATGGCATTGGCGCCGAGCCGAGACTTATTCGCCGTTCCATCAAGCGCGATCATCGTTTGGTCGATCTGCACCTGATCGGTCGCATCAAGCCCTGACAGAGCGTCGAAAATCTCGCCATTGACGGCGGCAACGGCCTTCAACACGCCCTTGCCGAGATAACGGCTCTTGTCGCCGTCGCGCAGTTCCACCGCCTCATGGGCGCCGGTCGAGGCCCCCGACGGCACCGCCGCGCGGCCCCTTGCGCCATCCTCCAACACCACGTCCACCTCAACAGTGGGGTTGCCGCGGGAATCCAAGATTTCGCGGGCGACGATATCGATGATGGCTGTCATTGGGGCCTCTTTGCGGGCAAACGGCGGGGCGGGCTTTGTTGCGTGGCCTTCTACACGAGTGCGCGCGCGGGACAAGGGCACCCGGCCCAGCGCAATCCGGCAGATGACTTTTGGACAGCCCCGACGTAACGAAGCGCAACTTCGATAAAGGACCCCGTCCATGGCTGACTTGAAACTGGGCCAAGCCGTCGCGCTGCCTGCTTCGCCTGAAGAAGCAACGCTCGACCGCGTGCCGAACCCCCACCCCGATACCAATTATGTC
>JBAWYY010000172.1:0-6174 GCA_037143285.1 Alphaproteobacteria bacterium
ATTTTGAAATTTCCTATTGTTTTTCAAAGAGATAAAAGCGCATATTCTATACGTATATTTATGTAGGTATTTTTATTTATTCACGTCTTGTCAAACCCGAACCGCGCCCTCTTTGTTAGCCATGGCGTCAAGAACGCCGTGCCACCGGGTCTGAGTGTTCACGCGCGGCCGGCTCGACAACCAATTCAAGGAGGAGATCCCCATGGATCGTCGCTCATTTGTGAAAACAAGCGCCGTGGCCGCTGCTGCCACCGCCGCTGTCGCATCGCCTGCCATTGCCCAGTCCATGCCGCAGATCCGCTGGCGCTTGACCTCGGGCTTCCCCAAGTCGCTCGACACCATCTACGGCACCGCCGAGGTGATCGCGAAATATGTGTCGGAAGCAACCGACGGCCGCTTCCAGATCCAGCCCTTCGGCGCCGGTGAAATCGTTGGTGGCCTTCAGTCCATCGACGCCGTGGTCCAGGGCACGGTCGAAATGGCCCATACGGCTGCCTTCTATAACTTCGGTAAGGACCCGACCTGGGGCCTCGCGACCTCTGTCCCCTTCCTCATGGGTAAGCGCGCTCAGGACGCCTGGCTCTATCGCGCCGGCGGCAATGACATCATCGGCCAGTTCTTCGATGCCAATAACATCGTGGGCTTCCCCGCTGGTAACACCGGCACCCAGATGGGTGGCTGGTTCCGCAAGGAAATCCGCTCGCTCGCCGATCTCCAGGGCGTGAAGATGCGCATCGGCGGCTTCTCCGGCCGCGTCATTCAGCGCATCGGCGTCGTGCCGCAGCAGCTCGCCGGCGGCGACATCTATCCGGCCCTTGAGCGCGGCACCATCGACGCCGCCGAGTGGGTTGGCGCCTATGACGACGAGAAGCTCGGCTTCAACCGCGTCGCGCCCTTCTACTACTATCCCGGCTGGCAGGAGGGCGCCTCCGTCCTCCACACCATGGTGTCGAAGCCGAAATGGGCTGAGCTGCCGAAGCACTATCAGAGCGTGCTTGAGCTCGCCTCGGCCTATGGCAACCTGCACATGACCGCGATGTATGACTCGCTGAACTCGGCGGCCTTGCGCCGTCTCGTTCAGGGCGGCACGCAGCTGCGCGCCTTCCCCAACGATGTGCTCGATGCCGCCTTCAAGGCCGCCAACGACACCTATGCTGAGATCTCCGGCCAGAACCCGACCTTCAAGCGCATGCTTGAGTCGGCCGTTGCCTTCCGCAACGAGTTCTACCTTTACAACCAGATCTCGGACTACGCCTTCGACACCTTCATGATCCGCGCCCGCGCGCGGACTTGATCGGTACCCTTGCCATCGGCCGTCGCGCACCCTCGCGGCGGCCGATACGCATTGCGAAGGCCGGCTGACGCGCCGCCCTTGAGCCTGACCATCCCCTTGCCTCCTTTGCGAACGTCAAAAGCCCCATGACTAAGCTTCTGTCGATCAGCGATGCCATCGATCGCTTCAATAAGATGATGGGCATCATTGCCGCCTGGATGGTCCTGCTCGCGGTTCTCGTGAGCGCGCTGAATGCTGGTTCGCGTTACGCTTTCTCCATCAGCTCCAACGCTTGGCTGGAGCTGCAATGGTACATGTTCTCCGCCATGTTCCTCTTGGGCTCGGCCTATACGCTCTATAAGCGCGAGCATGTGCGGGTGGACGTTGTCTATTCCTCCGTCGGCAATCGCGGGCGTCTCTGGATCGACACCATCGGCTTCATCTTTTTCTTCTTCCCGATGGTGATCATCATCGGCGTCATGTCCTGGCCCTATCTGAAGACGGCCTGGGTGACGGGAGAAACCTCGATGCATGCGGGCGGCCTCACCCGTTGGCCGGTCTGGGCGCTTCTGCCCATTGGCATGGCCTTCCTTGCCCTCCAGGGCGTCTCTGAACTGATCAAGCGGGTTGCCGCCCTCATGGGCGTGCAGGAGCTCGATCTCACCTACGAAAAGCCGCTGCAGTAAGTCCGCATTCTCGCGCGATTGGACCCCTCCCATGTTCGATTACGGTTATCTCGCGCCCGCGATGTTCGTTGGCCTCATCGCCATCATGCTATTCGGCTTCCCCGTGGCGTTTTCGCTCGGTGCGCTTGGCCTGATCTTCTCGGTCATCGCGATTGAAACCGGCTATTTCACCATGGCCTTTCTGCAGGCCATGCCGGCCCGCGTCTTCTCGATCATGTCGAACGATCTCCTCCTGGCGATCCCGTTCTTCACCTTCATGGGCGTGGTCTTGGAACGCTCACGCCTTGCGGAAGACTTGCTGGAGAGCACAGGACAGCTGTTTGGTCCGGTGCCCGGCGGGCTTGCCTATGCGGTGATTTTTGTCGGCGCGATCCTCGGCGCCATCACCGGCACGGTGGCGGCATCCGTCATTGCGATGGGCCTGATCTCGCTGCCGATGATGCTGAAATATGGCTACGATGTCCGTATCGCCACCGGCGTGATCGCGGCCTCCGGCACCATCACGCAGCTCATCCCACCATCCCTGGTTCTGGTCGTTCTCGCCGACCAGATGGGCATCTCGGTGGGCGATCTTTATCTGGGCGCGCTCGGCCCCTCGATCCTGCAGGTCGCGCTGTTCTGCCTGTTCATCCTCGCGGTATCGATCCTGCGCCCGAAGCTTGTGCCGCCGCTCCCGAAGGAAGCGCGAACGCTGTCCGGCTGGCCGCTGATCAAGATGGCGCTCTGGGGCATCATCCCCTCGCTCGGCCTCATCTTCCTCGTGCTCGGCACCATCTTCATGGGCCTTGCGACCCCAACCGAGGCCGGCGCCATGGGCGCCGTGGGTGCCATGGCGTTGGCCGCTGTCAACAAGCGCCTTACCAAGACAGTGCTGTGGGAAGCGATGGACTCGACCATGCGGATCACCGCCATGGTGATCTTCATCCTCATCGGCGCCTCCATCTTCGGCCTCGTCTTCCACGGCGTTGAGGGCTCGAACTGGATCAAGGCAATCTTGAAGGCCCTGCCCGGCGGCCAAACTGGCTTCCTGATCTTCACCCAGATCTTCGTGTTCTTCGTCGCCTTCTTCCTCGACTTCTTCGAGATCGCCTTCATCATCGTGCCGCTGCTCACCCCTGTGGCGAAGTCGCTCGACATCAATCTCGTCTGGTTCGGCGTGCTTCTCTGCATCAATCTCCAGACCTCCTTCATGCATCCGCCCTTCGGCTTCGCGCTCTTCTATCTGCGCGGCATCGCACCGCCTGAGGTGAAGAGCTCGGATATCTATTGGGGCGCTATCCCCTGGATCGGCCTTCAACTTGCCCTAGTCGCCGTTGTCATCGCCTGGCCCCAGAGCGTGACCTATTGGCTCGGCGGCGGCGTTCAGCTTGATGCTGGCCAAGTTCAGCAGCAGCTCGACAACCTGTCGGTACCGAGCATCGGCGGACCCGCAGGCATGCCCGGCGCACCCTCCTTCGACATGCCGCCCCCGCCAAGCTTCAGGTAGTAAGCGATTGGCGACGAGCATTGGATTCGCCATGGACAAGATCGGCTTCGGCGTGTTCGCCTAGGCCGTTCCGCCGTCGCCACGCGGCTACAAGTCATTAAAATTTTTGCTAATTTCTCATAAATATCAGTATTAAGACCAAATTAACACCGTCCATGTGTAATTCTTGCTGTCTCGCAACGAATGCATCATAGCAATCCCGTCAGCGGGACGTCGTCAACATCACCGCGATATCAACAATACTGACGCAACGTCAGTCTCAATACTGGAACGGGAGTTTCCGATGCGTAAGCTTGCTCTTCTCACCCTGACGTCCCTCATGATCGCCAGCCCGGCTTTTGCGGTTGAGGGCACCAAGGCAGCGGGTGCACGCCCGTCGGCCGCCACGACCCAGCAGGCTCGTGAATTCGTTGGCCGCAATACCGGTGCGGTGGTTGTTCGTAACAACGCCAATGCGACGCTCTCCGAGCGCGATCGCCTGATGGTCGAGCGCTCATCGACGATCGGCGAAGTTGGCAGCGGTGGTGATGGCGCGGGTGGCGCCGGCGGCGCTGGCGAGTAATCGCTAGGACGTCTCCAAGCCTCTTCCGAGGGTTTTCCGAGAGCCCGACCCCCCAGCAACGGGGCGTCGGGCTTTCGTCGTTTTCAGCGGTGCGACGGACTTGTCAGCTCAACCCTTTTGTGTTCGTTAACAAATGCTTTCGGTGCTCCCGCTTCAACGCGGGAGTGAAACGGGAATGCGGTGCGGGGTGATGACCCCAATGCCGCGGCTGCCCCCGCAACTGTAAGCGGATGATGCGCTCGTCATCATGCCACTGGACCAAGCACAGGTCTGGGAAGGCGACGAGCGCGAAAGCCGCGAGCCAGGAGACCGGCCGAGAGCGTGTCTGAAACCCTGTTCCGGCGGAGGGCCGGAAGGAGAAAAGTCATGACCTCGATCAAACCCCGCGTGCTTGCGGGCGCCTTCCTCTATGCATCCATCCTAAGCCCTGCCTCGGCCCAAACGCCGGCGCAAGCCCCAGCCGGGAGTGCGGTCATTCCCGAAATCGTCGTCACCGCGACGCGCAACGAAACCCCCATCAATCAGGTGGGCAGCGCTATCACGGTGGTGCGGCGTGAAGAGGTTGCGCGGGCCAATCCGGCCTCGCTCGTCGATGTTTTGCGCACGGTCCCGGGCCTCGACATCAGCGAAACCGGCGGGCCAGGTGCTGTGACCTCGGTCCGCTTGCGCGGCGCCAATTCCGGGCAAACGCTGGTTCTGATTGACGGTCAACGGGTCAACGACCCGTCAGGCCCCTCCGGCGAGTTTAATTTCGGCTCGCTCGCGCCGGGCCTCATCGAGCGCATTGAAGTGCTGCGCGGACCCCAATCAGCGCTCTATGGATCGGATGCCATCGGCGGCGTCATCAATATCATCACCAAGAAGGGCAATGGCCCGACCCAGGTGACGCTCGAGGCTCAGGGCGGCAGCTATGGCACGGCATCGGGCGGCGGCACGATATCCGGGTCGAAGGACGGCTTTTCTTATGCCTTCTCGGCCTTTGGTACACGCTCAGACGGCTTCTCGCGTTATGGCTTTCGTATCCCGCGCCTTGCAGCCCAGTTTCCACGGCTCGAAAGCGACGGCTATGACCGCGTCGGCGGATCCGCGCGCGTCGGCTATGACACGGGCTGGGGCCTAAGCTTCGATAGCTCGCTCCACTTCACGACCACCCGCAGCAATTATGATGCGGCCTTTGGCAGCTTTCCGGACACGCCCTCGACGGGTCGGCAGACGCTGATCAATGGCTTCGTGCGCGCCAATTACGAGACCATGGACAAGCGCTTCGCCCAGTCCGTGACCTTCTTCGTCGCCGATACCACCCGGCGCGATTCCAGCATCACCTATGCCCGCAGCCCCTTCACGCTGCCCAACACCAATCGCAGCGATACCGGGGCGGTGGGGCGCCGCATTGGCGTTGAATATCAAGCAACCGCCAGGCTCGATGCCTTCGGCACCGTGGTCTTAGGCGGCCGCACCGAAAATGAATCGCTTATCACCGATAGCCAGACGATCTTGCCGGTGCCCGGGCCGTTTCGCGTCACCGCCCGGTCGTCCCAGGCAACCAATGCGGTCTTCGGCCTCTGGACTCTCCCCATCGGCGACCGGCTGACGATCTCGGCCGGTGGCCGTATCGACCAGATCGTCAACGGACCGCAATTTGCGACCTGGCGGACGACCGCTGCCTATCAGATCCCCGAAACCGGCACGACGCTGCGCGCCAGTGCCGGCACCGGCGGCAAGGCGCCGACCCTGTTCCAGCGCTTTGATCCGACCTTCGGCAATCCCAATCTCCAGTCTGAGACCTCAATCGGCTGGGACGCGGGCATCGACCAGCGCTTCTTCGGCGATAAGGGCCTCTTGTCGCTCACCTATTTCAACAATCGTTTCAAGAACCTGATCGACTTCGTGTCAGTCGGCATTCTTGGCTCCTATTTCAACGTCTCGCGCGCCCGCACCGAGGGCGTTGAGCTCGCCTCAAGCCTGGAGATCATCGCGAAGGTGCTGACCTTCCGGGCGACCTATACCCATCTCGATGCGCGGGATGCCTCGACCAATCTGATCCTCGCCCGTCGCCCACGCGACACCGGCCGCAATGCCAGTCTGTTGATCCTGATCCTTTCAGGCCTCGCGGTCTCAGCCCTTGCCGGTGCCGGCACGGCGCTTGCCCTCAATCTCGCGCCCAACC
>JBAWYY010000173.1:0-6154 GCA_037143285.1 Alphaproteobacteria bacterium
CTCGCTTCCAGCCCCGCTACGGTGTAGGAAGCCGAATGACCTCGACCAATCCAAAACCCGCCCGCGATCCCAAACCGGCCCACGCCGCGTCCGAGCCCGCTCAAAGCGAAGCCGTGGCGGCAGAGCCATGTCCGCATTGCCTGAAACCGCCGGTTCTCTGCGTTTGCGAGGCCGTGACGCCGCTCGACAATCGGGTCGCACTCCTCGTGCTGCAGCATCCGCAAGAACAGGACCGCCTGATCGGCACCGCGCGGCTCGCAGCCCTTAACCTGAAGAACGCGACCTTCAAGGTCGGGCTCTCCTGGCCGAGCCTGTCGAAAGCGCTGGGCCAAGAGGCCGATCCCGGCCGCTGGGCGGTTCTCTATCTCGGCTCGACCCAGGGCGCCGAATTGCCGCCCGACCGCGAGGTGGTGGTGCTCGATAAGAAAGGCATCGCCGAACCGGACCAGGATCGCGCGCTCGCCGGCCTTCGCGGCATCATCGTCTTTGACGGCACCTGGGCGCAGGCGAAAACGCTCTGGTGGCGCAATGCCTGGATTTTGAAGGCGCGGCGCCTGGTGTTGAACCCGCGCGCGCCCTCGCTCTATGGCAAGCTGCGCAAGGAACCGCGCCGCGAGGGGCTCTCCACCATCGAGGCGGTGGCGCTTACCCTGTCGCGGCTGGAGCGACGGCCGGAGATCGAGACCACGCTCACCGCGAGCTTCAGCGCCATGCTCGACAAATATCGCGCGGCGCTGAAAGCGGGCCTGATCGAGGGGCCGTCGGCCAAGGGCGGGCGCAGGCCCCGCGTCTCGGCCAATGGCAAGCCCGATTGGCGCCGGCGCCCGGCGCGTAAAGCTTAAGCGTCGACGCTCACTTAAAGCGTCGACTTCGGCTTAGACGTCCACCGTCGCGTAAAGCGCGTTTTCCTGGATGAATTCGCGCCGCGGCTCCACCATATCGCCCATGAGCTTGGTAAAGATGTCGTCGGCCTCGTCGCCCTCGCGCACCTTCACCTGAAGGAGCGAGCGGGCATTGCGGTCGAGCGTCGTCTCCCAGAGCTGCTCGGCATTCATCTCGCCGAGGCCTTTGTAGCGCTGCAGCTTGATGCCGGCGATGCCGACCTCTTTCACCGCATCGAACAGGTCCATGGGGCCGCGGATCTGCGTCTCGTCGCTCTTGCGGCGGAAGATCGCGGGGCGGTCATAGACATCGGCCAAACTCTTGGCGTGCTCTTCGAGCTTGCGCGCCTCGGCGGAGCCCAAAAGCGTTCCGTCGAGAACCGCCACTTCCTTCACGCCGCGCACCGTGCGGGTGAAGATGTAGCGGTCGACCTCGAACCGGCCTTCCCAGCCGCGCTCGATATCTTCCGCGATCACATCAAGCCGCTCGGCGGTCTTCACCGCAACGGCCTGTGCGCGCTCGGGATCGCGAATGGTCGCAAGATCCAGCGCGCCCGCAATCAAGGCCTGCTCCACCACCGGGCGCTTATAGCGCGAATGCAGTGAACCGAGGATCGCGCGAACCGCCCGCGCCTCATCCACGATGGCTGCGAGATCGCGACCCGCGCGAGTTTCGCCCGAGCTCATCACGAGGGCTGCCTCGTCAAGCCCGCCGGCGACGAGGAAGTCCTCCAGCGCCCGCTCGTTCTTGATGTAAGTCTCGCTCTTGCCCTTCGCGACTTTGTAAAGCGGCGGCTGGGCGATGAAGATATGCCCGCGCGCCAGCAATTCCGGCATCTGCCGGAAGAAGAAGGTGAGGAGGAGCGTGCGGATATGGGCGCCGTCCACGTCGGCGTCGGTCATGATGATGATCTTGTGGTAGCGCAGCTTATCTGCATTGAACTCTTCGCGCCCAATACCCGTGCCGAGCGCCGTAATCAGCGTGCCGATCTGTTCCGACGACAGCATCTTGTCGAAGCGCGCGCGCTCCACGTTCAAGATCTTGCCGCGCAAGGGCAGCACCGCCTGAAACGCCCGGTCGCGCCCTTGCTTGGCCGAACCGCCGGCGGAATCACCCTCGACGATGAAGAGTTCGGACTTGGCGGGGTCGCGCTCCTGACAATCGGCGAGCTTGCCGGGAAGCGAGGCAATATCAAGCCCGCCCTTGCGGCGCGACAATTCGCGCGCCTTGCGGGCGGCTTCGCGGGCGGCAGCGGCTTCCACCACCTTCTGCACGATGGCGCGGGCCTCCGCCGGATGCTCCTCAAACCAGGTGCCGAGCGCCTCGTTGACGACGCTTTCGACCACGGGACGGACTTCGGACGAGACGAGCTTATCCTTGGTCTGCGACGAGAATTTAGGATCCGGCACCTTCACCGAGACAATGGCCGTCAAACCCTCGCGGCAATCATCGCCGGTGAGATCGACCTTTTCCTTCTTCGTCATGCCGGAGGAATCGGCATAGCCCGTCACCTGCCGGGTCAGCGCGCCGCGAAAACCCGCCAAATGGGTGCCGCCATCGCGCTGGGGGATGTTGTTGGTGAAGCAGAGGACATTCTCGTGATAGCCGTCGTTCCACCACAGCGCGCACTCGACGCCGATGCCGTCGCGCTCGGCCCGGAGCATCACCGGCATGGTCACGATCGGGCTCTTGTTGCGATCGAGATAGCGCACGAAGGCCTCAACGCCGCCCTCGTAGAAGAGCTCAACGCGCTTCACTTCCGCATGGCGCGCGTCGGTCAAGATCACCCGCACGCCGGAATTGAGGAAGGCGAGTTCACGCAGGCGATGTTCGAGCGTCGCGAAATCGAACTCCACCATGGTGAAGGTCTCTTGCGACGGCATGAACGACACTTCCGTGCCACGCTTGCCATTGGCATCGCCCATCACGGCCAGCGGGGACACGGGATCGCCGTGGCGAAACTCCATCTGATAGTGCTTTTCATTGCGCCAGATCGACAGGCGCAGCCACAGCGACAGCGCATTGACGACCGAAACGCCGACCCCGTGCAGACCGCCTGAGACCTTGTAGGAGTTCTGGTCAAATTTCCCGCCAGCATGGAGCTGGGTCATGATCACTTCGGCTGCCGAGACACCCTCGGTCGGGTGCATATCGGTCGGAATGCCGCGACCATTGTCGGTCACGGTCACCGACCCATCGGAATTGAGCGTGACGGTCACTTCGGTCGCGTGGCCGGCCAGCGCCTCGTCGATGGCATTGTCCACCACCTCATAGACCATGTGGTGCAGACCCGAACCGTCATCGGTATCGCCGATATACATGCCCGGCCGCTTGCGCACGGCATCAAGGCCCTTCAGCACTTTGATGGAGTCGGCGCCGTACTCGATATCGGCTTGGGTCTTCAGGGCGGGTTCGGCCATTCAAAGTCTCCAGAGCACAGCGCGAACATCGCGCCGGCGGGCATGCTGATTCGATCCATTGGGAGCATAACCCATATGGGGTCTCGCGTGCACGCGCGCGAGAGGGGGTTCACCCGTAATCGTCGGCATCGTCCTAGCACATAATCGCAAGGCGCGGAGACCAACCGCGCTTGTCATTCACAAGTCTAGCGCGTTGAATGCACGGCAATCACGGAGGCCCGTCATGCGCCGAACTCACACTGTCCTTTTCGTCGTCTTCGCGCTCTTCTCAAGCCTCGGCGCCGCAATCCTCAGCGCCCCTGCTTTCGCGCAAGACAAGCCCGTGCCTGAACTCGGCGGCTATGCCGTGTTGACCTCGCCCGCCGGCCGGCCACGCGGCGCCATCATCCTGATGCCCGGCGGCGATGGCTCGCTTGGGATCACGGGCGACGGCCGTATCACCCGCCTCATGGGCAATCAGCTGGTGCGCACTCGTGCGGCCTATGCGCGTGCGGGCATTGCAACCCTCACCCTCGTTTCATGGGCCGATCCGGCGGCAGCAGTCGCCCATATCCCCACCATCGCCCGCCCCGTCGTGGAGGTGGCGACGCGCCGGGGCGCTAACCGCATTCACCGCGCCATGCCGGCCCAACCCAATACCATCGTGATCACGTCGGGCAGGTTGGGTTCCTTCCAGCAGAATGTCGGCTCCCCCAGCGCGCTGCCGCCGACCCTCATTATCCATCATCGCCAGGATAGCTGCCGCGTCACCTTACCTGCCCTCGTCGACCCCTTCATCGCCTGGAGCGCCGGCCGCGCCCGCGTCGTCTGGCTCACCGGCGGCACCGATCAGGGCGATCCCTGCCAAGCCGCAGGCCATCACGGCTTTGCAGGGCTCGACGGCCAAGTGGTTTCTCGTGTGACGGGCTTTGCGGGGTCGGTGCGAGGGCGGTAACGGCGGCGCGCAAAACCCGCTTCAGCACACGACCTCAATCAAAAACGGCCCTTTGCGGCGGTTGGCACTGGCAAATACGTCGGCAAAGGCTTCGGCCGTTTCGACACGCGTGCCCTCTACCCCCATGCCGGCGGCAAGTTTCACCCAATTGAGCGTCGGATCCGCCAACGAGAGCATGTCATGGGCTTTGCGGCCGGGGTTTTTGGCGCCCACATTGGCAAGCTCGCCCTTGAGGATGGCATAGGCGCTGTTCGCCCAAATGCACACGGTCACGTCCAGCCGCTCGCGCGCCATGGTCCACAAGGCCTGCAGCGAATACATGCCGGAACCATCGGCCTGCAGCGCCACGACCCGCCGGCCGGGCGAGGCAACCGCCGCGCCAACCGCGAGCGGCAGACCCTCGCCGATGGAGCCACCGGTCAATTGCAGCCAGTCATGGGGGGCAGCGCCATGGGTGAGCGGAAAGAACCCGCGCCCTGTGGTGACGGATTCGTCAGTCACCACAGCACCCTCAGGCAAATGGGCGGCAATAACGGCTGCAATGGTATCGGGATTGAGCGGCCCCTTGGGACTTGCCGCCTCACGCCGGGCTGAGAGGATCGGCGCAAGGTTGGCAGCGCCCACCCGTTCGGCCAGCCGCTCCAGCGCATCGATCACATCGTCTTCGTGGGTCGCAAGCGCAGTGATGGCGGTCTCGGGCGAAACGAGCGACGAAGGCTTGCCGGGATAGGCGAAGAAGGCGACCGGTGCTGGTGTGCCAACCAGGATCATATGGGCGAGCCCGCCCGTATGTTTCAGCGCGGCATCGACGGGATAGGGCAAGCGGTCGAGCGCCACATGACCGGCGACGCGCTCCATGCGTGCGATAGACGTGGTGGCGAGCACCTTCGCCCCGGTCTTTTGCGCGATGGACGAGGCCAATCGGCTGCCGCGATCGCGCACCGCTCCGGCGCCCAAAAACAGCATGGTGGGCACGCCCGAGAGAAGCGCCGTGGCGGCTGCCTCAATAGCCGCATCGTCCACTTTGGGAGCCGTGAGCTTCGGCAAGGGTTTCGCCGGCCCCGAGCCCTCAGTCCAAGCGGTATCGGCGGGCAGGATCAAGGTCGCAACCCGGCCCGGCGGGCGGCTTGCCTCCTGGATCGCGGTCGCGCCATCGGCGGCAACCTCTTTCGCTGTTTCAGAGGTCTTCACCCAATGGGACATTGGGGGGGCAATGCCCTCGATATCAGCGGTAAGAGGCGCATCGTGAACGCGGTGATAGGTTGCGTGTTCGCCAACGATATTGACGACGCCGGAGCGGGCGCGGCGCAAGTTATGGAGGTTTGACAGGCCATTGGCGAGGCCGGGACCGAGATGAAGGAGGGTCGAGGCAGGTCCGCCGGTCATGCGGTAATAGCCGTCGGCTGCCCCAGTCGCGACGGTTTCGTGCAGGCACAACACGCAAGCCATGCCCTCGACCCGGTCAAGGGCCGCGACGAAATGCATCTCCGACGTGCCGGGATTGGTGAAGGACACCGTCACTCCGCCATTGACCAGCGTGCGCACGAGGCTCTCGGCACCGTTCATGGCGTCAGGGGTCATCTCAGTCATGGGGGCTCCGGCAGATCGGGGGCATTGAGGTCGAGGGAAAGCGATGCCCTATCTCGCACGGAACGCGCCCAAAAAGCACGGCATTGGTGGTTTGCAGGGATGGTGGAGGAAGTGATGGCGTCGGCAGCTTCGTTGGCCGGTGGGGCGAGACTTTCTCGGGCCGGTGCAGCACTAGTGGGTGCGGCGGCTCTCACAGTGTGTTATGATCTCTTTCCTAGGTCTCTCGCCTTTGCACATGTTGCACGCTTTGCACGACACACAGGTTTCGCTGTGCATGTGTCATAAGAGTTTTCACTTACCCGCGCCGGCCACTGCCCGCCTCTTGGTC
>JBAWYY010000174.1:0-6148 GCA_037143285.1 Alphaproteobacteria bacterium
AGCTCGATCTCTTGGTGATCGCCGATCCGCATCCGACCAATTTCGTCTCGCTCGGCAATCGCAAGGATGGCACCTACATCCTGCCGATCTGCACCAGCTTCGAGATGGACGGCTCGCGCACGGCCTCCAACCGCTCAATCCAGTGGGGCGAGAAGGTAGTTGAGCCGATCTTTGAATCGGCCAATGACTATTGGGTGCTCTACCGCTTTGCCCAAAAGCTCGGCTTCGCCAATGAGATGTTCAAGAACATCAAGATGGTGCGCGGCAAGTTTGGCGATGAGCCAGAGCCCGAGTCCGTGCTGCGCGAGATCAATCGTGGCGGTTGGTCGACCGGCTATACCGGCCAGTCGCCCGAGCGCATCAAGGCGCATATGGCGAACCAGGATAAGTTTGACATCGTCTCCCTGCGCGCACCGAAAGATGGGCCGGCGGATATCGCTGGCGACTACTACGGTCTGCCGTGGCCTTGTTGGGGCAAGCCGGAACTGCGTCACCCCGGCACTCACATCCTCTACAACACCAATCTTCATGTGAAGGATGGCGGCGGCTCGTTCCGCCCCCGCTTCGGTGTGGAGCGCAATGGCGAGACGCTGCTCGCTGAGCGGTCATGGTCGGCTGGTTCAACGATCCAGGACGGCTATCCCGAGTTCACCTATGCGATTTTCCAGCGTCTTGGCTGGGATGCTGACCTGACGGCAGAAGAGAAGGCTACGATCACCCGGATCGGCGGCGCCAACCCCGGCGCCATCGGCTGGGCGACCGATTTGTCCGGTGGTCTTCAGCGCGTCTGCCTTGAGAAGGGCGTCTCTCCCTTCGGTAACGGCAAGGCCCGTGCAATTGCGTGGAACCTGCCCGATCCCGTGCCGGTGCATCGCGAGCCGATCTATACCCCGCGCGTCGACCTCGTTGCCAAATATCCGGCTCGCGCCGACGAGCGCACCCTGCGCATGCCGAACCTCCACTCGACCTACCAGAAAGGTGCGGTGGATAAGGGGGTTGCTCGCAGCTTCCCGATCATCCTCACCTCCGGTCGTCTCGTTGAATACGAGGGCGGTGGCGAGGAAACGCGGTCCAACAAGTGGCTCGCCGAGCTGCAGCAGGACATGTTCGTTGAGGTCAATCCGCGCGATGCGTCAGCACGCGGCATTACCGACGGCGGATGGGTCTGGGTCTCCGGCCCCGAGGGCGGTCGCGCGCGAATGAAAGCGCTCGTGACCGAACGCGTGGGGACTGGTGTGGCGTTCATGCCTTTCCACTTCGGTGGGTGGTATCAGGGCCAGGACCAGCGCAACAATTATCCGCCTGGGACCGATCCGATCGTTCTCGGCGAGAGCGTCAACACAGTGACCACCTACGGCTATGACCCTGTGACGGGCATGCACGAAGGCAAGGTTACGCTTTGCCAAATCGCAGCCGCGTGACAGGGAGGATCTGAAACATGGCCCGTATGAAATTCCTCTGCGACGCTGATCGCTGCATCGAGTGCAACGCCTGCGTCACCGCTTGTAAGAACGAGCACGATGTGCCCTGGGGCATCAACCGTCGGCGCGTCGTCACCCTTAACGATGGCAAGCCGGGTGAGCGTTCGGTTTCCATGGCCTGCATGCACTGCACCGACGCGCCCTGCGCGGCGGTGTGCCCCGTGGATTGCTTCTACACGACCGCAGATGCTGTCGTGCTGCACTCCAAGGACCTTTGCATCGGCTGCGGCTATTGCTTCTACGCGTGCCCGTTCGGCGCGCCGCAATATCCGAAGGTCGGCAACTTCGGTTCTCGCGGCAAAATGGACAAGTGCACCTACTGCGCCGGTGGTCCGGAAGCCGACATGACCAGCGCGGAATATGCCAAATATGGTGCAAACCGCCTGGCTGAAGGCAAGCTGCCCATTTGCGCCGAAATGTGCTCGACCAAGGCACTTTTGGCCGGCGACGGCGAGATGATTGCTACGATCTATAAGGAACGCGTGTTGAAGCGCGGTTATGGGTCGGGCGCTTGGGGCTGGCAGACGGCCTACAAGGAAACCATCGCGATCTGACATTTTCGCACCGCGCGGCAGGCTGGAACTGCCGCGCGCCTTTGACACCCTGCGGACGCTTTGCGTTCGAACGGAGGATGGGCTCATGCATCATCGGTTGCGAGCACTCACCACTGCGCTGACCTTGTTGGTCGCGCTTCTCATCGTTGCGCCGGCTTTCGCGCAGCAGCCGACCTCGGTCAATCCGACGGCATCATCGGTCCAGGAACAGCAATTGCTCCGGTCGCTGCAGTCCGGCGCGCCGGGGCAGGGGACCACTGTCTCGGGTCGGATTTCCATTCCCGATCCGAAGGCTGCCAATCTCATTCAGCCGCAGGGCCAAGCTTGGCGCGCGTTCCATCAGGGCGCGATGCACTGGGCCGGGACCATCGCCATTGGCGGCATGATCGTTCTTCTTGCGGTGTTCTACTTCACCCGTGGTCGCATCATGATCGAGAAGGGTCCCTCTGGCGTTCGGATCCTGCGCTTCTCGACCTTCGAGCGCTTCGTCCATTGGATGACGGCCGGCTGCTTTCTCATTCTCGCGCTGTCCGGGCTCAATCTGACCTTCGGAAAATTTGTTCTGCTGCCGATCTTCGGGCCTGATGCCTTCACCTTCGTGACCCAGTGGGGCAAATATGCTCACAACTATCTCGCTTGGCCGTTCATGCTCGGCCTCTTGTTCATGTTCATGGTTTGGGTTGCTCACAACCTGCCCAACAAGACCGACCTGGACTGGATCAAAGCGGGCGGTGGGCTGATCACCAAGGGCGTCCACCCGCCAGCCAAGAAGTTCAATGCTGGTCAAAAAGTGATCTTCTGGTCGGTGATCGGCGGCGGTGCGGCCCTTTCGGTGTCGGGCGTATTCTTGCTCTTCCCGTTCTCTGCAGGCGGCGTTTTGGCCCTTCAGTTCTGGAACATCGTGCACGGACTTGTGGCGGTAATCCTGACCGCGATCATGATCGCTCACATCTACATTGGCTCGGTCGGTATGGAAGGCGCTGCGGATGCCATGACAACCGGCGATGTCGATCTCAATTGGGCGAAGGAGCACCATTCGCTCTGGGTTGAAGAAGAGAAGGCCAAGGGCACCATTCATCCCGGCGCGGCCGTTCAACCGGCTGAGTGAGTGACGCGCTTACGCGGCCCGGAACTAGATCGCGGGCCGCGGAGCGGAGAGGCGGCATGAAGGTCATTGGTCTTGCCGGATGGTCGGGCGCTGGCAAGACCACCTTGTTGGTGAAGCTCATCCCGCTGTTACGGGCGCGTGGACTAACTGTCTCCACTTTGAAACATGCCCACCACGCCTTCGACTTGGATCAGCCCGGCAAAGACTCCTTCGAACATCGGATGGCCGGCGCGAGTGAAGTGCTCATTGCTTCAGCGCGCCGCTTCGCCTTGATGCATGAACTGCGCGATGAGCAAGAGCCCTCGCTGGCGGAGTTGCTGCCCCGGTTAAGTCCCGTCGATCTGGTGTTGGTCGAAGGCTTCAAGCGCGAGGCCCATCCAAAGGTGGAAATCCACCGGTCGGCTAACGAGAAGCCATTCTTGTTCGGATCTGTGCCGAACGTTGTCGCGGTGATCGCCGACGTTCCGGTGCCCAATTTTGGCGGCTCGGTTTGCGATCTCAACGATCGCAACGCTGCAGCCGATATGATGGTCGCTTGTGCGCGACCTCTTGATCAGGTGCTCGGACTACTCGGCCACAGCGACACGATCTCCTAGAAACGGCCACTGCAGCGCCCTGGGAACGTCCCGGATAGGGTTTGGAGGTAAGCCTCACTTCTTGCGGCACCAAAGCGGTTCACGTAGGATTTATCGGTACTTGCATGACGTGTGCGCTGCCGAGAATGGCTATGATCCCCGTGACAGCCGAAGGGCAGCTATGGACCCCCACGACTTCGTCCGCGCCTTCCTTGCCTGTTACTTTGGCTTCGTAGCCGTCCACTATACCTCGACGCTGATGGCGGCTCATGCGCGCACAGGGGCCTCCCACGCTGATGTCGGTCAGCGTGGTACGACGCAGTATGTCGCCCACAATGTGTTCCACATTTTCCGTGCTGCGATCCTCGTGCTGTGCTGCGCGCGCGTTCTCTTTCCCGGCATTGACCAGTATGTTCTGCCGCTTCCCGGTGATGGCATCGCGACCGTCGAACTCTCAGGCGCAGCGCTAATGCTGGGGTCCTTCGCACTGATCTCGTTCGTCCACGGCTTTTTGGGTCCGGATTGGCGCTCAGGCGTGCCGCAAAGCGGCCCGCTCCGCCTGATTGAGACCGGTCCGTACAGCGTCACCCGAAATCCCATGTTCATCGGGGTTGTCATGGGTCAACTCGGGTTTCTTCTCGCATTTCCAAGCGTGTTCACGCTCGTTTGCCTCGTGATAGGAGCCACCGTGGTGATCCAGCAGACGCGTTACGAGGAAAGCGAGCTTGAACGAGTATTCGGCGCGACTTACCGGGCCTATTGCGAGCGAACGCCGCGCTGGCTGTTGCGGCCGGGCAATCGGTCGGATCCGGCCGAGCCGATTTCAGATAAGAGCTGAACCTGGTTCAGGCCGGCCCCGTCACCACCGGACAATCGTCTCGACCGCCCCATTCGGCCCAAGAGCCATCGTAAAGGCCTGTGGGCTCGCGGCCGAGTGCGTCAAGCGCAAGCCACAGGATGGCCGCTGATACGCCTGAGCCGCAGCTCGTGATAACCGGGCGGTCAAGATCGACCCCGCCAGCTTTCATGATCGCTTCGATTTTTGATTTATCAACGAGGCGACCATTCTCGATGAGGCCGGCAAATGGCACGTTAAGGGCGCCGGGCATATGGCCCGAACGCAGACCGGCGCGCGGCTCCGGCGTTTCGCCACGGAAGCGATCGGCGGGGCGGGCATCAACCACCTGAACCTTGCCGGATGCCAAGGCCTTTTTGACGTCGCCAAGTTCGGCAATCGCGCCGCGATTGGTGCGCGCGGTGAAATGGCGCGGCGCGCGCGCCTTCTCTGGTCCGGAATCAACGGGGCGCCCTTCAGCCAGCCATTTTGGGAGGCCACCGTCGAGAATGAAGACGCGCTCGACGCCGAAGGTGCGGAACATCCACCAAACCCGAGGCGCTGAGAAGAGGCCCATGCCGTCATAGACAACGACGGAGGTGCCATCGCCGATCCCTTTGGCGCGGAGCGCAGACGAGAACACCACCGATGGCGGCATCATGTGCGGCAGGGTCGAGTCAGGGTCCTTTACGGTATCGATATCGAAACGGATAGCGCCGGGAATATGCTGGGCAAGATACTCGGCGTCCGGATCCCGCTTCATCGTCGAGAGATAGTACGACCCGTCGACAATAACGATATCCGGCGCATTAAGCCGCTCGGCCAGCCATTCCGTTGAGCGCAACCAAGGCGAGGGCAGGGTAGTCATGGGAGCCTCTCCGTTCAGCCGAAAATGACGCGGACGCGCCGGTTCTGTTTGCCTTTTTTCTCGATCGCAGAGACGACCAAGCGTCCGACTTCACCGGTGCGGCGCACATGGGTGCCGCCGCAGGGTTGAAGGTCCAATCCCTCGATGGAAACCAAGCGTACCGTGCCGCTTCCCATGGGCGGCTTCACCGACATGGTTTTCACAAGCCCCGGATTGGCTTCGAGTTCCGCGTCCGTGATATAGCGGTCGGTAACGGCTGCATCTTTGACGATGAGGTCGTTCAGCTTGGCTGTGATCTCGTCTTTGTCCAGGCCGGCGTCGGGAATGTCGAAATCGAGCCTGCTCTCATCTGTCCCGATTGAGCCGCCGGTGACGGGAAAGGACAGGACGACGGAGAGCAGATGCAGGCCGGTATGCATCCGCATGCGCTTGTAGCGAGGCGCCCAGTCGAGGGCGACGGATACGGTCTCGCCGACGGCAGGAACCGGCGCGTCGGGCGCCAGCACGTGGACAATGTCCTGCTTTGTCTCGCCATAGACCGTTGTGACAATGGGGCTTTCATGCCCGCCATGCGTCATCGTGCCGGTGTCGCCGGGTTGGCCGCCGCCTGTGGCGTAAAACACTGTCCGATCTAGGATGACGCCGCGCGCGCCATCGCGTTCGGTGAGCCTTGTGACGGTGGCGGTGCAGTCCTTCGCATAGGCGTCCGCGCGGAACAGAAACTCAG
>JBAWYY010000175.1:0-6146 GCA_037143285.1 Alphaproteobacteria bacterium
GTTGTCTCGACATTTTGGGCTTCGATCAATGAAAGCCTGGCGCCGGCACCTTTTGTTTTTGCTGATTCATGGATCTGAGCCACCAGCACTGGGATATGCAACTCATCTGAGATCACCGGATTTTCATCTTGCTGCGGTAAAGCTCTGGTTTAGGGTTGGTTATGGTCTCACATCCCACATCCTTTCGCACGTCACGCCGCAGCCTCCTTGCGGCCCCAGCCCTGATCCTCTCGGGCGCCTCTGCCTACGGGCAAGGCTCCTTTGCAACGAAACCCATTCGCTTCATCGTGCCCTTTGCGGCCGGCGGTTCTGCCGACATTGTAGCCCGCACCCTGCAGCCGCATCTGCAGGCAGGTCTTGGACAGCCCGTTGTTGTCGAGAACCGCCCCGGTGCCGCCGGCAATATCGGAATGGGCGATGTCGCCCAGTCAGCGCCGGATGGGCACACTTTGGCACTTGCTCCGACCAATACGCTGGCGACCAACCAGTTCCTGTTCAAAGCGATGAGCTTTGATCCCGCTCGCGCCTTCGCGCCGATCTCGCTTCTCTGTGTGCTGCATAACCTCTTGGTGGTGGGCGGCAGCGTGCCGGCCAAAACGCCCATTGAGTTCATCGAATGGGCTCGCACCCGTGAGGGCAAGATCAATTACGGTTCGAGCGGGGTTGGCACGCAGGCCCATCTTGCCGGCGAACTGTTGCGCCGCATCGGCGGGTTTGAAGCGACCCACGTCGCCTATCGTAATTCCACCGAACCGCTTACCGACATGATCCGTGGCGAGATCGCCTTCATGATCGCCCAGGAGGTGGCGGCAAGGCCTTTCCTGGCTGACGGGCGCGTGCGCGCGCTCGGCACGGCAGCGCTGGCGCGATCACGCAGCCAGCCTGATCTGCCGACCCTCGACGAGCAGGGAATCAAAGGCTTTGAAGCGCGCAGTTGGTTCGCCTTGGTGACCACGGCGGGCACCCCGGCTGCAACCATTGGCCAAATCAACGCGGTCGCCCGCGCAGCGCTGAACCGGCCAGACGTCAGTCAAGCGCTCATGGGCCAAGGCGTCGAGCCTGCTGGCGGCACGCCGGAGGAGCTCGCAAGCCTTGTTGCGTCAGAGATCGCCAAATGGGGTGCGGCGATCAAAGACGCTGGGATCAGTGCCCAATAAAAACGCTGCCTAGGCCGCGCTTCGGACCTTGAGTACGAACCGTTCAATCTCATTGCGCATGTGGTCCGCTTGCTTGGCGAGGTCACGCGCCGACGCCAGTACTTCGCCCGAGGCAAGTGTCGAGTCCTGTGCCGCCGTGCTCACACCCTGGATCGTGGTGGACACGGTCGTCGAACCCGCATGGGCCTCAAGTACGTTACGCGCAATTTCCTGGGTGGCCGCATCCTGCTCTTCAACGGCCGCGGAGATCGCCACAGCGATCTGATGGATATCGCCGATCGTTTTCTCGATGCTGGAAATCGATCCGGCGGTGGCGGCGGTCGAGTGCTGAATGCCTTCAATTTGCTTGCTGATATCGGCCGTGGCCCGCGAGGTCTGCTCCGCCAGCCCCTTTACCTCCTGAGCGACGACCGCGAAGCCGCGCCCGGCCTCGCCGGCCCGCGCAGCCTCGATTGTTGCATTCAGCGCCAGGAGATTGGTCTTCGATGCGATGTCATTGATCAGCGATACGATGGAGCCGATCTTTTGAGCCGCTTCCGAAAGTCCACGAACCTGACCGCCGGCGGTGCTCGCTTCGGTCACAGCGCGCCCGGCGATCTGGGCGGATTGGGCGACCTGTTCGCCAATTTCGCGCACCGAGGATGCCAGTTGTTCTGATGCGGTAGAGACAGTTGCGACATTGCCGGACGCAGCCGTTGCCGCCTCAGAAACAGCCCGGGCGCGACCCGTCGTCGCCTCCGCAGCATTGGTCAGCGAGCGAGCAGCTCCCTCCAACTTCTGCGCAGATGCAGCAACCGTGTCCACCATTGAGCCGACCGAGCGCTCAAAACCATCGGCAAGCTCCGTCATTGCGCGCTCTTTTTCGCGACGCGCCATATCGTCGCGCAGCGCTTCATCCTGCTTGAGCGTCGCAATACGCTCAGCGTTGGTCTTGAACACCGCTACAGCGCGAGACATGTCGCCGATCTCATCGGCAGAAGCCACCTGTTCGGGCTGAATGCTCAGATCACCATCAGCGAGCCGCCCCATCATGGCATTCAGCTTGGTGACGCGCGCTGAAATGCGGAAGACCAGTAGCCACACCATGAACATCATCACTGATCCGGCAATCACCGCCAGAATAGTTTCTTTCAACAAGGCCAGCGAGTTACTCGTCTGCGCCGTGCGTGCAACCTCGAGCATCGCATCTTTCGCGGTATCAGCCAGCTTTTCGGCCGCGCCAAGGGCAGCAGAGGAACGGCTAAAGAAAGTATCGAAGTCGAGAGGATAGTTTCCGCTGGCGGCGGATGAATACATCTGCGTCCGGTCGTTGGCGTAGGTTTCAAAGTAAGCGCTTTTGAGGTTCGCGATCTCCGCCTGAACTGCGGGCGGCATTTGGTCACGCACCATCTCGATAAGCGACCACGCGTGCACCACGCGCCCGTGGTTCTCTCGCATAGAGCCGATGGTATTCGTGGCCAAGGGTTTGCGATGGAGAGCGGCGATCGCAAAATGCGTGCGCCCTTGCCCACCATATTCGCGAATCGAGAGCGCCTGCAGTGACACCGTATCGAGCATCACGATGCCGGCTGCTTCCATGGTCTGGCGATCCCGGATCAACCAGCCGGCCGCGATCAGTTTTGCGCCTTGTTCGATGATCCGCTGAGGCACAGCGTCGACAAGCTCAGACCGATCGTCCAATGGCACGGCAAGGGCTTCGTCGACTTGTTTGCGCAAATCAGTGAGCGTTGCGCGAACCCTTTGGACTTCAGCCGTTAATTCTGCACGGTTTTTGATCCAGGGCGCTGCCGCAACAATCTTATCAACGTCGGCCAGGGCCTTCGCGCTTAAAGCGCGCTGCTCATTGAGCATGGTCCGGAAGCGCGGCGCGATGGGGTCCTTAACAGTGAGGGTCACCTGGGTTACGGAGCGCTCAAGAGACAACGGAACGACCGCTTTGCTGAGCGCACTGAGAGCCTGAATGAGGCTCTCTGCTTCCTTGGCGGCGCGATGCCTCGCCCAGTCGGCGCTCAGTGATTCCGACGTCTTTACGCCAAGAACGGCACCAACAGCCAAACAGGCACAAATACCCATAAATTTAATGGAAAATCGCATATCCGGCTCCCATGACGTAAGGAACCCTTGCTAAAGAATTTTAATAAGCGGTATATTTTTATCGCGATTACAAAATATGCCTCTCAATGACGGTATGATAATGCCAATAAAGGAAATGATATAATCAATTTTATTCAAGGAGCCGCAAATTATACATGGAATTGAAGTCCAATAGCCAGGCAAGGAAGCCTTCACGCATCACCCCACGCGGACTTGCAGGCTTCAGGTCTGCCCGCCATGATGGCCGCGCTTTCGAAACGCCAAGGGACACCTCATGTTGAACGACCTCATTGCCCGTGTTGCAGCAGCAGCCGGTATCGACGAAGCGCTGGCCGGCAAAGCGATCGGCATGATCCTCGGCTTCATGCAGAAAGAAGCGCCTGGTCCCGCCGGCGAAATGCTTCAGCAGATGCCCGGCGCAACCGAACTGATTGCAGCCTCGCAAGGCGGCGGCGGCATGATGGGTATGATGGGCGGCATGATGGGCGGCGGCATCATGGGGCTTGGCGCACAGTTGATGGGCGCAGGCCTCGACATGGGGCAAATGCAAACCGTTGGGCGTGAACTTTTCGCCCATGGCCGCGAAACCGTCGGTGAAGAGGCCATGGGGAAAGTCGTCGCTGCAATTCCAGGCCTGTCGCAGTTCATTTGATGCGACCCGAGCGATCACGACGCCGCAAGCCCCAGTTGGTGGCGGCGATCTGTCTGACGCTCGGCCTGGCGCCATTCGCAGCACCCGCCGCCATCGCTCAGGTCGAACCTGAGGGGTGGCGCACGGGTGCCTTTGACGGACAAGTGAGCGCCTTCATCTCTGCGCCCGCGACCGACGGCGCATTCGCAACCGTCGTGTTCGTGAGCCTGTCCTGTGGGGCACGACCAACCATCCGCCTGCGCGGGCCGGTTGCTCGTCACAGCGCTGACGCGCGGCCAAGACCACTCTCGCTTGCTTTCGAGGCCGGCGGTGATGTCCATGTACTGCCGGTAAGTGGCAGCTTTTCGCCCATCCCTGCGGCCCGCGCGCCAGACAATTGGTCAACCGTAACAGACCCTGACCGGGTGGAACTGGTGGCGGAACGTGCCGCCATTGAGGCCGCCGACATCGTCGCCTTGCGAGAGGCCGCACGCTTCATTGCAACAGCCTCCGGGCCTACCCTCGTCGTACGCGGCGCCGATCCACGCTTTGAGTGGACGCTGCCGCTCACGGGGGCGGGACGCGCTGTAGGCCGCTATCTTTCAGCTTGCGCAGGGCTTTCCTGAAGCCTCCGCCCAAAGGCCGCCTTTTCGCGAAAGCTTGCCCGTGGCAATGCAAGACCCCATGACTGACACGATGACAGACCCGAGCAACCTGGACTTTGTCTCCGACTTCCCACGAGCGACGCGGGAGCGCTGGCTTGCGGCGGTCGACGGCGCGCTCAAGGGCAAGCCTTTTGAGAAGACCCTCGTCGGCAAAACCGCCGATGGTCTGAGGATCGAGCCGCTCTATGATCGGGCGACGACCTCAAGCCCCCTTGCCGGGCGCGAGCCGGGCGCGCCTTGGACCATCGTCCAACGGGTCGACAATCCCGATGTGACGGTCGCGAATGTTCAAGCGCTCGAAGACCTGAACGGTGGCGCCTCCGGCCTGGTGCTCGTCACCAAGGGTGGTATCGGCGACCGGCGTGGCGACGGTGTCGTCATCGAGCGTCTAAGCGATATCGAGGCCCTGTTTGACGGGATTATGCTCGATCTCGTCGCCCTTCGCATCGATGCCGGGACAGCCGGCGGGCATGTGGCGGCGATGATCGCAGCCTATGCGGCGAAGCATCAGATCGATCCGGCGTCGCTCACCATCGCCTTTGGCATTGATCCCATCAGCGCCTTTGCCCGACGCGGCACGCTGGAAGACTGGCGATCGGCAGTCGCCAAGAGCGTTGATGCAACGCTTGGCCTGACAACACGCGGTTTTCGTGGGGCCGCGCTCATGGCCGACGGCCGCGTGGTCCATGACGCCGGTGGCTCAGAGGCCCAAGAACTTGCCTTCGCGCTTGGCGCGGTTGTCGACTATTGGCGGGGCCTTGAGGCAGGCGGCGTGACGCTCGATGCCGCGCGCAGGGCTGTCGCGGTAACTCTTGCCGCCGACGCCAACCAATTTCTCACCACGGCGAAAATGCGCGCCATGCGCCTACTTTTCGCGCGCGCTGAGGTGGCCTGCGGGCTTGAGCCAAGTGTCCTCGATCTCCACGCTGAGACCGCTTGGCGCATGGTAAGCAGGGTCGATCCTGCCGTGAACTGGCTGCGCACGACGGTCGCCTGCGCCGCTGCAGGCATGGGCGGCGCCAATCACGTTACGGTTCAGCCCTGGACTGCGGCCTTAGGGCTGCCCGACTCTTTCGGACGGCGCATTGCCCGCAATACCCAATTGATCCTGATCGAGGAATCGAACCTCCATCGGGTGACAGACCCCGCTGCCGGCTCCGGTGGCGTCGAAGCGCTGACGATGCAACTTGCGGAAGCCGCCTGGGCCCTGTTTCAGGCCGATGAGGCCGTGGGCGGGCTTGTCGCCGCCCTGTCGTCAGGTGTGGTTCAGGCGCGTATCGCGGAAACCAACGCCGCCCGGAAAAAAGCCATCGCCACCCGGCGGGAGCCCCTCACGGGAACGTCCGAGTTCCCCAATATCGCGGAAGCGCGGCAGGACGTGCTGACCCCGACAGTCCCCGCAAAGCCCGTAGCAGGCATGGCTCGCGTTCTGCCGGCAGCCGGTGCCGGCGCACGCTTTACCGCCCTCGTTGAAGCCTTTACCGCAGGCGCTGTCCGCGCAGAGCTTTCACGGCCGAAGACTGACCGCGTATTTGTCTCGCCATTAATTCCCTATCGATTGGCAGAGCCTTTCGAAGCCTCGCGCGAAGCGTTAGACGC
>JBAWYY010000176.1:0-6143 GCA_037143285.1 Alphaproteobacteria bacterium
AGATATCGTACCAAGATGATCATAAGCGGCGGCAAACGCCGAGACGGCACCGATCAACGGTGCTCCATTCCAGGGAGGAGTGACCCATGCTGAAGGGTCTGATGATGGACACGCCGTTGAACGTGTCCCAGGCGCTGGACTACGGCGCCGAAATGCATGCTGACGCCACCGTCGTGTCGGCGGCCATCGAAGGCGGCATTCACCGCATCACCTACGGCGAGATCGCGCCACGCGTCGCCCAACTCGCCCATGCGCTCACCGCCATGGGCATGAAGCCCGGTGATCGCATCGCGACGCTTGCCTGGAACGGCTATCGCCATTTCGAGCTCTATTACGGCATCGGCGGCATTGGCGCGGTGTGCCACACCATCAATCCCCGCTTGTTCCCCGAGCAGCTCGTTTATATCGTCAATCACGCCAAGGACCGGGCGCTGTTCTTCGACATCAACTTGGCGCCGCTGGTCGCCAAGATGCGCGCCCATTGGCCGAAAGACATGGTGCTGGTGGCGCTCTGCGATAAGGCCCATTTGCCGACCGGCGAGGGTCTAGACGGGGTTCTCGCCTATGAGGACCTGCTTGCAAGCCAACCGACGAGCTTTGCCTGGCCGGCCCTGGATGAGCGTTCGGCCTGCGCGCTCTGCTACACCTCCGGCACGACGGGCGAGCCGAAGGGCGCACTCTATTCGCACCGCTCCACCTTGCTCCACGCGCTCTTCACCGTCACGTCGGGCATGGCGGGGCTCCAATCCGGCCGGACGGTTTTGCCGGTGGTGCCGCTCTTCCACGTCAATGCCTGGGGCCTGCCCTATACCGCGCCGATCCTTGGCCTCAATCTGGTGATGCCCGGCGTTCGGCTTGACGGGCCGAACCTCTACGACCTCCTCGACCAGGAAAAGGTATTCTCCTCCTGGGGCGTGCCGACGGTGTGGATGGGGCTGCTCGCCGAAATCCAAAAGCGCGGCCGCAAGCCCACGGGCCTCGGCGAAATCATCATCGGCGGTTCGGCCGCTCCCCGCGCCATGGTCGAGGCCTTCGAGACCATGGATGTGGACGTGGTCCATGGCTGGGGCATGACGGAAATGAGCCCGGTCGGTACGCTCGGCATTCTCGCGCCCAAGGATCGGGGCAAAAGCCTGCAGGAGCGCATCGATCTGAAGGCACGCCAGGGTCGGCGCATGTTCGGCGTGGAGCTCAAGATCGTCGATGAGGCCGGCAAGCGCCTTCCCCATGATGGGGAAGCCTCCGGCGAGCTCTTGGTGCGCGGCCCCGGCATCATCTCCGGCTATTATGACAATGCCGCCGCGAGCGAAAAGGCCTTCGACAAAGAGGGCTGGTTCGGTACGGGGGATGTCGCCAAGATCACGCCCGACGGCTATCTCATCATCGTCGACCGCACGAAGGATCTCGTGAAGTCCGGCGGCGAATGGATCTCGTCCATCGATGTCGAGAATGCCGCCATGGGCCATCCGGGCGTGGCGCAATGCGCTGTGATCGGCGTACCGCATCCCAAATGGCAGGAGCGGCCGCTAATGGTCGTGGTCAAGGCGCCGGGCGCTGATCCGAGCAAAGACGCGATCCAGAAGACGCTGGAGGGCGCGCTCGCCAAGTGGCAATTGCCCGACGATATCGTCTTCGTCGACCAATTGCCGATGACCGCCACGGGCAAAGTGTCCAAGCTGACGCTTCGCAAGCAATTCGCGGACTTTGCGCTGCCGGATGTGGGCTGAATGTTGCATGCGAGGTGGGGCGAGCACCCCACCTCCGCCTGCCCATCGCAGCGGCCCTGAGTGATGAGCAAGTCCCACCATGAGCCTTGATACGACCCCGCATTCCCCGGCGGACAGGGGCGCTGAGACAGGTCACGGTCACGATCGCCGGAACCAGGATCGGCGGCGCGAGGAAGTGCTGGCCGCCGCCGCCGAGTGCTTCATGCGGCGCGGCTATGAGGCCACATCCATGGATCATGTGGCCGAGGCGCTCGGCGCGACCAAGGGCCGCGTCTATCACCATTTCCGCTCGAAACCGGACCTGTTCTTTGCCGTTTATCGCCGCGCCATGGACATCAACATGCAGGCGGTCGCGCCCCATGCAGAGGGCCCCGGCACAGGCCGCGAGCGCCTCACCCGCATGGCGGAAGCCCACACACTTGCCATGATGGAGAGCCAACCCTTTCAGCGTACGCTGACCATGGGCGCCGATCTCTGGCGCTTCGGCGGCGCGCAGGAACATGCCGCTACCCTCGATGATCTCATCGCGCTACGCCACATCTATGAGGGCCTGTTTCGCGGCGTGGTCGACCAAGGTCTTGCCGATGGCTCGCTTGCCGTGCCTGACGCGCCGTTGGCGGTGAAAACGCTTCTCGGTGCGCTCAATTGGGTGACCGTCTGGTACAGCAAGCGCCCCAATGAAACCCGCGCCCAGCGTCTTGAACTGGCGGAAATTCTCACCCGCACCGTGCTGGGCGGCTTTGAGCCCTGAGGGAGGTTGGGGAGAGAGGCGACACTCTTTCAGTTTAGTGTTTGCCGCCAAACGCGAGAGATTGTGATCATTTCCGACCCGCTTACCTTACGAATTTACCGTATCCGTCCTGCTTGTTAACCGATGATTGACCCTGCCCGGTGCATGGTCATCGCGTAAAGCGTGGGTTGAGGACGACGGTATGGCTGGCGGCGGCGGCGACAGCGAAGGCGGCGACTATTGGCCGGGATATGTCGACGCGCTCACCGCGATGGTGAAGGTGCTCGCCTTCGTCATGATGCTTTTGGCCGTGACCGTCTTCATGCTCAGCCAGAAGATTTCGCGTCAGATGATCGAAACCATCGCGCAAGCCGCGAATGTGAAGGTCGATCCCAATACCAATATCACTGAGCTCACCCGCCAGGTGAAAGAGAAGCTCGCGCCCTCCGCGCCGCCGCCGCCGTCAGCGGCCAGTGAGCGCCAGGCCGAGGGGCAGCAATCCTCGATCGTTGATCGCCAGCGCACGGAATCCAAAGCGAGCGAAGATACGGCGCCGCCGATGGCGGCGGCTGCGACCCGGACAACGGGCTCGGAAATGACCGTCACCTTCCCGCCGCGCGTCACCCGCATGGACGAGGCCTCCAACAAAGGCGTCACGGACTTCGCCCAGGGCCAGTTGAGCAGCGGAACGGCCGCGGTTGAAATCCGGGCCCATGCTGACGCGAGCTCTGGCTCGCTCACCGATGCCCGCCGCGTCGCCTATTACCGCGCCATGCAGGTGCGCCAGCAATTGATCGCCGGCGGTGTTCCCGGTGACAAGCTGACGATCCGCGTCGTCGATGTGGTCTCGGAAGCCGAGGGCCGCGACGTCAAGGTCACCGCGCGGCGCTAGTGCCCCGGGCAGTCCTGCGTCGAAGGTAAAATGCAACCTTCGACATAAGAAGTCCCTAACGTTAACCGGGCGTTGACCCCCAGGCTGATACCATAAGGCTCCAAGGGTCTTTGTGCGTTCTCGCGACTGTAAAAGAGTTCTGTCATGGAAAAGAAGATCAAACAGCAGCAGCAAAAAATGGCGTTCGTCATGCTGCTCATCTTTGCCATGACCGCTTGGCAGTTCAAGTTCATCTACGACGGCGTGATGGCCAACGTTTATATGAACGGCACCATCATCGCGGCGTTTCTGGCCTCCTGCGCGCTCTCCTTCGTCTCCATCGGCAAGCTGAAAAACGAAGTTACCGCTCTTCATGCGCTGAAAGAGATGTGGGCCGATGTCCGCTCCAACGCCAAGAATTCAACGTCCGATCCGTTTTGGCGTCATTATCGGGCCTTGAAGCCCGGCATCGTCTTCGACCATCCGAAGATTCTCGGTCACGCCTATGACCTCGTCGTGGATGAGATCGCGCGCACCAAGACGCTGCGGCTCGGCGTTGAGACCATGGCGACCCTCGTCCACAAGATCGAGCAGAAGCTCGCCGACGAGAAATCGTTCCTCGCCTATATGTCGGGCCTCCTCGTGTTCATGGGCCTCATCGGCGCCTTCATCGGTCTGTTGAAGATGGTCGGCTCCATCGGCGGCATCATCGGCGGCCTTGAGGGCGCAGCCTCTGGCGGCGGTGACGGCTTCGGCAAGCTCCTCGGCGACCTTCAAAAGCCGCTCTCGGGTATGGCCACGGGCTTCGCGTCCTCGCTGTTCGGCCTCTTCGGCTCGCTGGTCGTCGGCCTTCTCGGCCGCTTCAATGCCGAGGCAGCCCAGGAAATTAAGAACGAGTTCGAGAGCTGGCTGGCCTCCGTCGCTCAGATTGAGGCGGACCCGCAACACGCCGGCAGCGGCGAAAGCTCTCACGGCACCGTCAAAGGTGGGCTTGTCAGCGCCGAAGGCCGTGCAATTGCCCAGCAGATCGCCGTTACCCTCGACCCGCTGATCTCGCGCACCATGAACACCATGGCGACCAAGACGCAGCTGGCGCTCGACCGCACCACCGAGTCGATCCGCAGCCTTGCCGAGGGCCAGGCGACGCATTCCGAAGCCGTTCGCTCGACCGCCGAGAAACTCGCCATCGTCGTCGCCAACCAGAGCGATGTGCAGAACCACCTTTCCCGCGTCACCTCCATGGGCAATTCATTGTCCGAGTTGAAGGTCGAGATGGAGCGGATGGCGGCGACCTTCGAGAAGCGGGTGGCCACAAGCTTTGAGCCCATGACGCGGCTGGTTGAAACCGCGTTGCGCTCGCAATTTGAAACCTTAGAGCGTCTCTCGGCCCAACAGACCGAGCTGACCATCGCCGTTACGCGCTTGGTGGAGATCACCCCCGCTGAGACCCAGGGCATGGTGGGCGAGAAACTGGAGCAGGGCGTCCATCAGGGCTTCACCAAGGTCGCCCAGGTGCTCGACAACACCATGCGCGCCACGGCTCACGGGCTGCATCAGATCGCGCAGCAGCAACAGGCGGTCAACGCGCTCGTCGCCAAGATGAGCGTTGCCTCAGGGCTCGGCGACGACCGCAATCAGATCCTGCGGGTCACCGAGGGGCTGGAGCGCTCGATCTCCGCCGGCTTCATCGAGATGTCGCGCTCCTTCGAAACCACCTTCGGCGCCTATGCCGAGCTTGTGCGCACCACCAATGCCGCGCAGAACGACGCTTCGCGCACCAACGACATGCAGGCCTTCGAACATGATGCGGCAGCCGATGATGCTGTCGATATCGGCGAGATCACGCCTGCCATGGCGAACCGCCTTTATGAGATGGCCCGCCAGACGCGCGGCGCGGCGTGATCGACCAGAAAGATCAGAGGGTTCAACATGCTGAAATCGTTCTCCCGTGAACCCAAAGCCGCCAAGGCAGCTCCTGGCGTTGCTGTGCCCAAAGCTGCGGCCGCGGCTCCGGCAAAGCCGAGCTTCCTCAGCAAGCTCTGGCCGTTCCGCCGCAATAAAACGAGCGCCGCCCAGCGTCGGCACACCCGCCACGAATGCTGTGTCATCGCCACGATGACCCTGGTTGATCGCCATATCGAACTCGACGGTCTCGTCCTTGAGATCTCCCGCGGCGGGGCGTCCTTCCGGACCGCCACCACCTATATCCTCATGCGGGATGGCGAAGAGGTGATGCTGCGCATTGAGGGCCAGAAGTGCATGGGGACCATCGTCGCGAGCCGGCCGACCGGCTATGGCGTGCGCTTCAACGACCAGCTCGATGCCGATTTCGTTGATCGCGTCGCCGAGGAATTCGGGATCGCTGCCGCCAACGGCTTTGCGGCACGCGCGCAAGCTGCGTGACCTAACGTGATTCGCGCGCGAGGGCAGCGGTAACAGCTTGCCTTCGTCCGCTTCGTTACCAGCTCCTTAATGGTATCCAGTTCCGGCAGCGACGTCTCGACGTCGGACTGCCTTTTTTTGTATCAAAATCGCGGATTGCGTAGAAAAAACAATAATACTGAGCGGATTTAACCGCTAATTAAGGTTACTGGCCCGATAACGGTAGGGAACATTCAGTCCTCATGGCTGAAGCGTCGGGGCATGTAGTAATCGATGTTAGTAAGCCGCCGCATTCGCACGACACGCGCCTTAAGGGTGAGCCTTTTGCTCGCCCTGAGCGCAAGCGTGCTTGCCGGCTGCATGGGGCGCCCCGTCTCCCGTGGGTTACCCTGCACGGGGGCTGATCCCGCGACCTGCGCCTCCGTCGGCGAAT
>JBAWYY010000177.1:0-6131 GCA_037143285.1 Alphaproteobacteria bacterium
ATCCGCTTCCTGTCGCGCAGGCCCAACCAGCGACCACCAACACCGCTACAGCCCCTGCCGAGCCCGGCAGCGCGCCTGTGACCGCCGCCGCAGTGTTCAATCCCGCAGACCGCATCGTGACCGGGTCGACATCGCCCCGCGCACCCGCGCCATCGCCCCGTCCGGTCGATCTCTCGCCGAGCGCCGCCCAGCCCGCGTCTGCCGCATCGACAACGCCTGCGGCCGCAGCCGCGTCCATGCCGGCGGGCCTTTTGCCCATTTCCGAAGCCGATTGGCAGGTTGCTCGCCGCTCGCTCAATGAAGCGCTTGCCGACCGCGCCGATACGCCCAGCATTGCCTGGGAGAATGAGGAAAGCGGCGCACGCGGTACGGTCACCGCACTCCAGACTTCCATTGCGTCAGACGGGCGCACCTGCCGCCCCTTCCTTGGCAGCGCGCTCAAACAGCGCAGCGAGAACTGGTTTGAAGGCCATGCCTGTAAGGTTGGCCGTACAAACTGGGAAATCGTTGATATCAGGCCCTGGCGTCGCAACTGATCTGCCTTTCGCGGCCATGCATTGCGGCGCGCGGCTACACGTCCCACATTGAGCTTGAAACCATTTGATGCGGCTTTTGCGCCGCCAGAGGACCACCATGGCCCGTGACCCCTACGACGTCATCGGCGTCGCGCGCGGCGCGAGCGCGGATGACGTGAAGAAGGCCTTCCGCAAGCGTGCGAAAAGCCTCCATCCCGACCAGAACCCGAACGACCCCAAGGCCCAGGAGCGCTTTGCGGAACTGAACAATGCCCACGAGATTCTCTCCGATGAGGCCAAGCGCCGCGCCTTTGATCGCGGTGAAATCGACGCTGAGGGCAAGCCGAAATTTTCAGGATTCGATCCGTTCAGTGGCGGCGGCCGCCGGTCGGGCGCAGGGGCCGGGCCGACCTCGGACCCGAATTTCGAGAGCTTCTCGTTTGGAAGTGGTGGCTTTCAGCGGGGCGGCCGGGCGGGTGGGCCGCCGGGCGACGACTTCTTCGATATCCTCTCCGGCATGACCGGCGGTCGTGCGGGCTCGTTCCGCGCCGATCCCTTTGGAGGCGCGCAGGCGCCGCAGGACGATGTCACGGTGACCATGTCCGTACCCTTTCTGGAGGCTGCACGGGGGACGACGCGCCGAGTGGTGCTGCCATCGGGCGAAAGCCTTGATGTGAAGGTGCCGGCGGGCACGCGCTCCGGCCATCGCATGCGCCTACGCGGCAAGGGGCGGCCCGCCAGCATGGGCAGGCCCGCGAGCGATGCCTATGTGGTGATTTCGGTCGAGCCTCACGCCGCATTCCGCGCTGAGGGGAAAGACGTTCATCTCGACCTGCCCGTCGCCTTGGACGAAGCCGTTCTCGGCGCCAAGGTGCGTGCGCCGACGCTGACAGGCGCGGTCGACCTGACGCTGCCGCCCATGACCTCCTCGGGCAAGACCTTTCGCCTGCGTGGCAAGGGGCTCACCGCGGCTGATGGCGATGGCGATCTCTATGTCACCGTGCGGATCGTGCTGCCGGAGGCAAGCGCCGATCTCGAGGGCTTCGCCCGGGTTCTGCGCGACCGGCGCAAGGACGATCCGCGCGACGGCTTGGCCGAGTGAGCGCCTGCCGTGCCAGCCCTTCCCTTGGTCTTCTATCCCGATCCCCGGCTGAGCATGAAGGCAGCCCCCGTCACCCTCTTCGATGAGGCGCTGAGGCGGCTCGCCGATGACCTGCGCGATACCTTGTGGGCAGCGCCTGGCATCGGCATCACAGCGCCTCATGTGGGCATCTTGTCGCGCCTTGTGGTGACGCAGCTCGCACCGGGCGAAGAGGTGCGGGCTTTCGTCAATCCCGTTGTGCTCTCATCAAGCGGCCCGCTCACGTCGCATACCGAGGGCAGCGTCTCCATGCCCGGCGTGCACGATGAGATCGAGCGTCCCTCTGAAGTCACTGTTCAATTCCAAACCCTTGAGGGGAAATTGGAAACGGAAAACATGACCGGGCTGATGGCGGTGGTCATGCAGCACGAAGTCGACCAGCTCGACGGCCTGTTCTGGCTGCAGCGCTTGTCGCGCCTCAAGCGTGATCGGCTGATCAAGCGCTATGAGAAGCTCCGGCGCGCCTAAGGCCTGCCGCCTATTTCATCACAGCTGCGGAACGTGTAAGTTCCCAACGCTGCTTCGCAAGGGCCAGCGACCGGGACAGCGCCATGGACGATGCCACTTCCTCTCGCTCTTGGTTTGCCGCAGGCAGGCCGCTGCCCCAGCACCGGGGCGGGTCGTCCATTGATCGGCCCTTGCTGGTCGCGCGCAGCCGCGAGACCCTCTCCGACGGTCAGCTTTTTGCCGCGATCTTTGGCGTGCTCGTCCTTATCGGTCTGATCACCTGGACGATCACGAGCCTGGATTCCTGGTTCCGCCTCCTGCGTTGCTTTGAGGCGGGCCACCGCCATTGCATGACTTTGGACATGAAGGCGCCGACGCCTTTGATCCCTGTGCGTACGCCAGGATCGGGGCGATAACGGGCGAAGCCTCTGATTTTAATGATATTTAGGGTCTATTAACCATACCATGATACAGCCGTTCCATCTCCAGATCGGCTACGGTTTTCTTGAAGTCAAACAGCAACGTCAAAATTGCCTATGATTTAAGAAGGCGAGAACGTTTCGTTCTCGTCCCGATGTTCATGTTGGCGGGCTACGCCACGTGGTATTGGACAGCATCACTGCTCAGCATGGTCTGGATGACAGCAATGATCATTTGCTGTTTCATCGATGTCGCAGTCTTCCGTTATGCGGCAAGACGATCGGTATTGACGCCTGCGACTGCGCGCCTTCTGTTGGCCTGGGTGTTTTTCTACGCGTCAAGCTTCGTGGCGGGCGGCTTCCTGGCGCTGTCCAGCAACCATCCCGACGCCGCTATCGCCGTGATGGCGGGCCTCACCTGCGCAACCGTGCGCAATGCTTCCGACTTTTCCGTTTCGCCGGCGGTTGGCGCAGGTTCGGTTCTGCCAAGTATTCTGACCGCCTTTGCCGTGCCAGTGATGGCGCCGGCAGCCTGGCAAGATCCGTTCAGCACTGTGCTGACCCTGGCCGCTGTCCTCGCCATGGTCGGCTATACGATGCTTCATTCCATTCGTCGCGCCGTGGCCGATCGCAGTACGGTTGCCATCGCACGCCTCGACCCCCTCACCAAACTCCTGAACCGGCGCGCGTTCATTGAAGGCGCGGAACTGCGCTTCGTCGGACGGGGCGAGGAGCCTTTCGGGCTCCTGTTCATCGACTTGAATGGCTTTAAGGCGGTCAACGATCTGCAGGGCCATCGCGCCGGTGATTTGTTGCTGCAAGCGGTCGCAGCCAAACTTGGCACGCGCGGTGAGCTAGAATGCGTCGCGCGCATTGGTGCGATGAGTTTGCCGCCCTGACATTCGGATCCATCAGTCATGACACGCTAGAAGCGGTGGCAGCAGCGCTTGCCGAGCCGATGGTCATCGAGGGCCGCGTGATCGCGATTTCTGCGTCCATCGGTTTGGCCATGACAACGGGAAGCGCCACATCGCTCACCGAACTCATGCAGCAGGCTGATTTCGCCATGCTCTGGGCAAAGGCAAGGCGGGCCGGCATTCGCGTGTTCGATGTCACTTTGGAGCACGAATTAAAGTACGACCTGCGCCGCGAGGCTGAAATCCGGGAGGCGATCCCGCTTGGGCAGTTCATCCCGTTCTACCAACCGCTTGTCGACCTCGACACCGGTCGCACTATCGGCTGGGAAGTGCTGATGCGCTGGGACCATCCGACGCGCGGCATCGTTGCGCCCGCCGAGTTCATCGATGTTGCCGAGGCAACCGGCCTGATCGATGAGATGTTCTGGCCGATGTTGACGACCGCCTGCCGGGCGACCCGCGGCCATACCGATGGCTCGTTCATCGCCGTGAATGTAACGCTACGCCAGATCATGGACGTCCGTTTCGCCGCACGCCTCAGCGACGTTCTCAAACAAACCGATTTTGCTCCGCAACGTCTGGAAATTGAGATCACGGAACGAGAGCACGTCCACGAAATTGATCGGCTGGCCGCTGGTCTTCAGGCCTTGGGCTCCCTCGGCGTCCGGATCGCGCTCGACGATTTCGGCACGGGCTCAGCCAATCTGACGCTTCTGAGCGCGCTGCCCATCCACAAGCTGAAAATCGACCGGTCGTTCATTTCAAACATCGAGCATGACGAGCAGAACCGCCGCATCGTCACCTCAATCGTCGGGCTCGCCCGGTCCATGGACCTCATTTGTACCGCGGAAGGCATTGAATCCGAGGCGGTCGCACAGCGCCTGCGCGACCTCGGCTGCCATCAGGGCCAAGGCTATTTCTTCGGCCGCCCGAGCCTTCATCACGACCTGCGGGCCGACGGAAAACTGGCCGCAGAACCGAACCGAGGTCTGCGGGCCGCCGTTGGCTAGGATCCTGAAGCGAGCCCGTTAGTGGGTTGCGTGCTGCCCGAGATGGGCGACAGCCGCCGAGACCCCGCCTGCGCCATGGGGAATTTTGAGCGCCTGCAGCGCCATTTCGATGGCGCTCAAGGAGCCGATCACCATGGGCGCATTGACATGACCCATATGGGCGATGCGGAAGGCCTTGCCCGAGAGATCGCCAATGCCGGAGCCGAGCGTCACGCCGCAGACATCGCGGGCGTAATCGTGGATTTTTGAGGCCTCAACGCCGTGCACGAGCACAGGCGTCACAGAGGTCGCCCGTTGCGTCGGCTCCACGATGTTAAAGGCGAGCGCCTGGCCCTCCGCCCATTTGGCAACCGCTGCCTGGGCCGCGCCCGCCAGCAGGGAATGGCGGTGCCAGACCGCGGGCAAACCCTCTTCCTTGATCATATCGAGCGCGGCACGCAGCCCGAACAGCAGGTGCTCCGGCGGCGTCCCGCAATATTTATTGTAGTGATATTCGCCCCGGCGGGCCGACCAATCCCAGTAAAGCGTCTTCATTGTCGCGGTCTCAGCCGCGCGATGGGCCTTGTCATTGGCGGCGACGAAGGCGAGACCCGGCGGGGTCATCAGGCCCTTCTGCGAGGCGGACATGGCGACATCCACGCCCCATTCGTCCATCTCGAAGGGCATGCAGGCGAGCGAGGCCACGCAGTCCACCATGAACAGCGCGGGGTGACCGACGCTATCGATGGCCTTGCGGATCGCCGGCACATCATTGACGACGCCGGAGGCCGTATCGATCTGCACCATCAAAACGGCTTTGATGGTATGCGCCGTGTCGCGCTTCAACCGCGCTTCAACGGCTGCGGGATCAATCGCCGCGCGCCATGATCCCTCAAGGATCTCCACGTCGGCGCCCATGAAGCGAGCCATTTCGCCCCAGCCAATGGCGAAGCGACCGGAGGCGAGGACCAAGACCTTGTCACCGCGCGAGAGCACATTGGTGAGCGCTGCTTCCCAGCCGCCATGGCCGTTGGCGGCGTAGATATAGGTATTGGCCTTGGTGCGGAACATCAGCTTCAGATCGTTCAAGAGGCCGTCGGTGAGCGCCAGCATGGGGCCGGAATAGATTTCCTCCGCCGGGCGGAGCATGGCCTGCAAAACGCGGTCGGGCACATTGGTGGGACCGGGGATCGCGAGCAGGGAACGGCCATTGGCGACGCTCATAAGGAACTCCTTCGTGCGGGCGGCAGGGCCCTGTCGGGTCATGCCTGATTGGGGCGTGACACTCGACGTCAGAAAAATCGGATGCGGCAAGTCCTCGTCGAATAAAGAGAAGAATTTGCCACTCAGCGGTTCATCCCTTCGTGATGTGTTCGTGGATGAGAATCAAGGGGTGCTATCGCGCGTCACCCATCACCTCGTCGCTTTGCCGTCCTTGACGCTTGGGGCCGGGCAGTCGATCTAATCGTGGGACATCCCTTGGAGTGGCCCATGGCCCCGATGACACGTCGCGCAATTCTAGCCGGCCTCGGCTCGGCGGCTTTCGGCGCGCGCATGGTCCACGGCGCGGCACCGGTGCTGGTTTTTGCCGCTGCTAGTCTCCAGACATCACTGACAGCGGTCGCCGCCGCCTATCAGCGTGAGACAGGCCGTCCGGTGACCTTTTCCTTTGCGGCCTCCTCCACATTGGCCCGCCAGATCGA
>JBAWYY010000178.1:0-6084 GCA_037143285.1 Alphaproteobacteria bacterium
AGAACGTTTATATGAATGGCGCGGGTGCCCCCACTGGCTTCCCCGGGTGGGCGAAAGACGACGATGTGGAGCGGCTGCGGGCTGAGTTCTCCAGCACGAGCGATCCGGCACGCGCGAAAGCGATTGCGGAGGATGCTCATAAGCGCGCGGCCGAGGCCGGGTTCTATATGCCGCTCGGCCAATTCGTCGGAGCTTCCGCCTGGCGTGCCGACTTGACCGACGTGCCGAGTGGTCCGGCGATGTTTCTGTTTGGGATCGGTCGGAGCCGGGCATGAGTAGCGCCCTATCCTTCTCTGATTTTCTCGACCTGGTTCCTAAGGTCGAGCTTCATTGCCATATCGCCGGCGCGATGCGAGCGACCACACTTTCTGAGATTGCGGCAAAGAATGGGGTCGCACTCCCAAGGCCCGCCGCCACGCTTTATCAATGGCAGGACTTCTACGGCTTTCTCGAAGTGCTCCGGCTTGGGGCGCTCGCAGTCAGGCACCACGATGACTTCGCCCGGGTCGCTTATGAATGCGTGGAGGACATGCATCGTCACGGCAATGTCCGTCACCTCGAGATCTTCTTTAACCCGCACTATTATACGCCGAATGGGGCAACCTATCCGGAGATTGTCGACGGCTTGATTGCGGGAATAGCGCGAGCCAAGGCTGATTTCGGGGTATCCACGCTGATGATCGCCTGCATCGACCGTTCGGTCTGTCTGCCGTCCGAAGCCCTTGAGATGCTGGAATGGATGGCTAAGTGGCCAAGGGCTGAGGTGGTCGGCGTCGGCCTTGATGGAGCCGAGCGCGCGGGGCCGCCGCTTGTTTGGGTCGAGGCATGGCGCCGGGCGGGCAGGGCTGGCTTCAAACGAACGGCCCATGTCTGCGAGGACAATCAAACGCTCTTCGAAGGACCGCCGAGCCACTATACCCACTGCCGCGATGCTCTCGGCTGTGACCGGCTCGACCACGGCTATAACATTCTGGCAGATCCCGACATCGTCGCACGCGCAGCCCGCGATCAAGTGCCCTTCACCATGGCGTGCTGGTCATCCATCATTCCCAACCGCATCCCGCGCCAGCAGCGGATCAAGCGCATGTTCGATGCCGGTTTGAACATCGTGCTGGGAACCGATGACCCCACCATGTTTGCAACCACCATGGGTCACGCTTGGCGCACGCTTTTTGCCGCCAATGGCTGGCATGTGGCTGAAGCTCGCAAGCTCAGCCTCGCGGGGGTGGCGGCGTCATGGCTGCCGGAGAACGAGAAGGTTCGACTGACGGCTGAGTTTTCAGCGAGGCTCGATGTGCTGGAAGCAGCACTTGATCACGGTGACCGCAGTCTGGACCTCGCGATTGAGCGGCCACTCCCGCGGCTGTGATCGCTCAGCTGCGCTATGGGTAAGGCTGTCCCCCGGTCGGCCGGCTTGACCCCATCCCTTGCCCGGCCTACGCGCTTGTCCCTAAGGGGCCGCCGTGAAGGTGGCCAAAATCGTCTCGGAGGATTCCATGCGCTCTTATGGTCATTTCATTGGCGGCAAACACGTTGCCGGCACCTCGGGCCGGACGGCCGATGTGTTCCAGCCCCTCGATGGCTCGGTCTTTGGGAAGGTCGCGCTGGCCTCTAAGGTGGAAGTGCGCGCGGTCGTTGAGAACGCCCTTGCTGCGCAGCCGGCCTGGGCCGCCACCAACCCGCAGCGGCGCGCGCGTGTGCTGATGAAGTTCCTGGAACTCTGCGCCCGCGACAATGACAAGATGGCCGAATTGCTTGCGCGCGAGCACGGCAAGACCGTGGCCGATGCCAAGGGCGATATCCAGCGCGGGCTTGAAGTCGTGGAATTCTGCATCGGCGCGCCGCAGATGATGAAGGGCGAGTACACCGAGGGTGCGGGCCCCGGCATCGACATCTACTCCATGCGTCAGCCGCTTGGCGTTGTTGCCGGCATTACGCCGTTCAACTTCCCCGCCATGATCCCGCTCTGGAAGGCAGGTCCCGCCATCGCCGCCGGCAATGCCTTCGTGCTCAAGCCGTCCGAGCGCGATCCGGGCGTGCCGATGATGCTGGCGGAACTCTTCATTGAGGCCGGTCTGCCACCGGGCATCTTCAACGTCGTCAATGGTGACAAAGAAGCAGTAGATGCCGTGCTGGATGATCCCGACATCAAGGCCGTCGGCTTTGTCGGCTCCACGGCCATCGCTGAATATGTCTATTCGCGCGGCTGCGCCGCAGGTAAGCGCGTCCAGTGCTTCGGCGGCGCGAAAAACCACATGATCGTGATGCCCGATGCCGATATGGATCAGGCTGTTGATGCCCTGATCGGGGCCGGGTACGGCTCGGCCGGCGAGCGCTGCATGGCGATCTCAGTTGCCGTGCCGGTTGGCGAAGATACCGCTGAGCGCTTGATGGCGAAGCTGACCCCTCGGGTGGAGAGCCTCAAGATCGGCCCCTCCACCGCCGTTGATGCCGATTTCGGTCCGTTGGTCACCAAAGCCCACATGGAAAAGGTGCGTTCTTACGTCGACATCGGCGTGAATGAAGGGGCAAAGCTCGTGGTAGACGGGCGCGGCTTCAAAATGCAGGGCTATGAGAACGGGTTCTATATGGGCGGTTGCCTGTTTGACCACGTGACGCCGAGCATGCGCATCTATCAGGAAGAGATTTTCGGGCCAGTCCTCTCTGTGGTCCGCGCGCCCACTTATAGCGATGCTCTGAAGCTCGCCAACGACCATGAATATGGCAATGGCGTTGCGATCTTTACCCGCGACGGTGACGCTGCCCGTGATTTCGCGGCCAAGGTCAATGTCGGCATGGTCGGCGTGAACGTGCCGATCCCCGTGCCGCTCGCCTATTACACCTTTGGCGGCTGGAAACGCTCGTCCTTCGGCGATCTCAATCAGCACGGCCCCGACGCGTTCCGCTTTTATACGAAGACCAAGACGGTCACCTCGCGCTGGCCGAGTGGCATCAAAGATGGCGCAAGTTTCGTCATCCCCACCATGGGCTAAAAGGCGGGTTTTTTGAGCGGATCCGACGCATCAACCTGATGTTAACCAAGGCTCTTTACTCCTTGTTCATCTGTTGGTCCGTCGGGACATCCGCGCCTTGGCTCATGCCATTACCCGGTTTCCATTCACGCCGGTCCTGCTCGCCCTTGTGTTGGTGAGCGGGAGCGCGGTCGCGCAAGCGCCGCAGCGTGGCCGGCCAGCATCGCCCCAAGCCGAAGAGGATGCTGCGCGGAACCAGGGATGGCGCGGGCTTGCGCCCATCGAAGCGCCGGATCCTTCCCAAGATGGACGGCCCCGCACCGACGCCGAGGCCGCGGGACTTAGAACAGAACCGATCACGGAACGCGAGCAGCTGGAACAGCGCCGCGCCCAACAGCGCCGACAGCCCTGGAACGATCCGCGTCCGCCCATTCAGCCGCTTGCGACGCCTGGGATCACGCCGCCGCAAAGCGGCAATGATGCGCGCCGCCTCTCGTCCAGCAGGGCTCCGGTCGCCAATCGCCGCACAGGCCGATTGCCGCCGCGCCCAGGACCGGCACCAGGGTCTACGACGGCTACCCCCGGCGGATTGGAACAATCCGGTTTGCGCCCGGCGATTACGACCTTGCGCAGCCGGCCGGTGACGGACGTAGCCATTTCGGCCTCTGATCGGCGGGCCTTGCTGCAAGCCGGTGGACGCGGGGTGGCAGTGCCTGCTCAGCCGATCCGCCCGGTTGATGTGCCGGTCGTGGTCGAGCGCGATGCGCGGGGGCGCGTGCTCCCGTATGCGAACCCCATTGGCCCGAATGTCGTTATTGATCCGCGTACCGGCGAGGTGATTTCATATGCCCGCCGGCCCGTCGTGGAAACCGATCCCTTCGCACCGGTGGGCTTGCGGCTCGGCACCTTCGTGGTGACGCCAACTGCGGACACCGTGATCGGGTTTGATTCAAACCCGCGGCGGTTATCGTCGGGCTTCCGGGGCTCCACGTTCAACCAGACCCAGGGCGAGGTGAATGTCCGCTCTGACTGGAGCAATCACCAACTGACCGGGCGTTTACGGGGATCTTATCTCGCCTATTTCTCCGAACCCGACGTCAATCGCCCCGAGCTCAACGCTCAGCTCAATGGCCGGCTCGACATCTCGCGCACCACACGTTTCGAAACCGAGGGACGCTATAACCTGACTGCCCAGTCGGCCGGTCTCGCCAATGTGCCAGTGACCTCAACCGTGACGTTCAAAGGCTTGCCGCTTGTCCATCAGATCGGCACCACGAATGGCATCGTCCAGGACTTCGGCCGTGCCCAAGTGACGCTGCGCGGCACCTTTGATCGCTTCATGTATGACGACGCTAAGGACACGACGGGAGCAAACATCTCGCAGTCGTTCCGAAACTACAACTCTGTCGGCGCACGGTTGCGCGCCAGCTACGAAGTCACGCCGGGCATTCGGCCCTTTGTCGAGGCTGGCATCGAGAACCGTGTCTTCGATCAGGGCACAACCATCACCGGCACGCGGCAAGGCTCGACGAGCACGACCTATCGCGTGGGGTCCACATTTGAGCTCTCGCGGCTCCTGACCGGCGAAGTCGCGGTCGGCTATCTCAACCGCGACAATCGTGACCCGACCTTCCGGGATCTGCGCACGCCGGTTGTGGACGCGTCGCTTGTGTGGACACCGACCACGCTCACGACAGTAACCGGTACGGTTCGTTCAACGGTGGATGAAACAGCGATTACGGGCGCTTCAGGTATCCAGCGCACGGATCTTGCCGCGCAAGTCGATCACGCCTTCCGTCTCTGGCTGATCGGGACGGCGCGGATCGCCTATGGCTTCGACAATTACTCGGGCACAACCCGCCAGGATCAGCGCATGGTGGCGTCCGCAGCCCTCACCTATCGCGCTTCGCGCATTCTCCAGATCCGCGGCGAAGTGCGGCACGAGCGTCTCCGGTCGAACCAGCCCGGCCTCGACTACACAGCCAACGTCGTGCTGATCGGTCTGCGGCTCCAGCGCTAGTGCTGATAGCGCCGCTCGCCCGATAAGGTCGATTAGCTTAGGCGCGCGATCTCGGCTTTCAGCGCGTCTTTCAGCTCCGGCCGACGCAGTGCATAGGCGAGGTTAGCGGTGAGAAACCCGATCTTCGTCCCGGTGTCGTGGATTTCGCCATCAAAGGTGAAGCCGAAGAAATTCTGTTGCTGCATGAGCTTCAGCATCCCGTCGGTGAGCTGGATTTCGCCGCCGGCGCCACGCTCCTGGGTCTCCAGAATCTGGAAGATTTCGGGCTGAAGGATATAGCGGCCGGAGATTGCGATATTTGAGGGCGCGGTCCCCTTGGCAGGCTTCTCGACCATCTTTTCGATGTGATAGCCGCCGCCGGCAACTGACGCGCCCCGACCGATGATGCCGTATTGATGGGTTTCGCTGTCGGGAACTTCATAGCCTGCAACGTAGTTGCCGCCGGTCGAGGCATAGGCCTCGATCATCGCGCCGATGCAGCCCTTCGCGCCGGATTTTGCCAAGTGCAGCATGTCGGGCAAGAGGAGGGCAAAGGGCTCATCGCCAATGATATCGCGCGCGCACCATACCGCGTGACCGAGGCCCAAAGGCTCCTGCTGGCGAGTAAAGGATGTGGCGCCGGCGACCGGCAAATCCGCCTTTAGCTCATCAAGGGCAGCCTGTTTGCCACGACTTGCGAGCGTGGTGTCCAGTTCGAAGGCCTTGTCAAAATGGTCTTCGATGACCTGTTTGTTGCGGCCGGTAACGAAGACAAAATGTTCGATCCCTGCCGCTCGGGCCTCATCCACCACATGCTGGATCACCGGTCGGTCGACCACGGTGAGCATTTCCTTTGGGATTGCCTTTGTTGCAGGCAAAAAGCGCGTACCGAGACCAGCGACGGGGAAGACTGCCTTACGAATGCGACGTGACATGGTGGGCGGAAGCCTTGCGGATGACGACGGCAGGTTCAATAGCGCAGAGATTCTGAACAGGCCATGAGCACTTCTATTTCTGGATAACGGGAACCGCTTGCGGCGGCGGACTGTTGCGGAAGGCGTTGAACACCATGTCGGGGGCCGAGGTGTTGTGCCGCGATGGGCTGATGCGCCC
>JBAWYY010000179.1:0-6077 GCA_037143285.1 Alphaproteobacteria bacterium
CACCTGATTGACCGCATTCTGGCCGGTGGTGGCATCAAGGACGAGGAGGACGGCGTGGGGTGCTGAGCCATCGACCTTGCGCATGACGCGCACGACTTTCTCGAGCTCCGCCATCAGCTCGGCCTTGTTCTGCAGCCGGCCGGCAGTGTCGAGGATCAAGACATCGGTGCCGGCGGCGCGCGCGGCGGTGACTGCGTCAAAGGCAAGGCCTTCGGCATCGGCACCGGAATCACGCGCAATGACCGGCGATCCCGTCCGCTCGCCCCAGATTTTCAGCTGCTCGATGGCAGCGGCACGGAAAGTGTCGCCGGCGCCCAGCATGACGGAGCGCCCCTCAGCGCGGAATTTCGCCGCGAGCTTGCCGATGGTGGTGGTCTTGCCCGCGCCATTGACGCCGATCACCATGATGACGAAGGGCTTTTGCGTGGCATCGATGACGAGAGGTTTGGCGACAGGGGCCAGCACCGCCTCGATCTCCTCCGCCAGCACCGACTTCACCTCATCGGCTTCGATCTCCTTGTCGAAGCGGCCCTTGGCGAGGGCGGTCGTGATGCGGCTTGCGGTATCAAGGCCGAGGTCTGCCTCGATCAGCACGTCTTCCAGCTCTTCCAGCGTCGCACCGTCCAGCTTGCGCTTGGTGAACAGGTCGCTGACCCGTCGCCCGAGTTTGGAGGAGGTACGCGAGAGGCCTTCGCGCAGCCGCTGCCACCATTTCTTGCGCGGGGCGGCGGGTGTTGCGGCGGCTGGCTCAATCGCGCCCGCGGTCGTCTCGTCGATGCGGCCGTCTGGCCCTTCGCCACGCTTGAACAGGCGCTTGAAGAACCCTGGTTTTTTCGGCTCCTCGGTCATGCATTCCCCTGTTCGTGTTCGCAAGCGTTGACAGCGGCTGTTCTTTGCGGGTTCCGTCGCTCCGATGCAAGCGCACCCGCCCAAGCCTGTTGACACCTCGTCCGCCGAGACCCCGGACCCTTTGGGTCTGCGGGCCCGCATTCTCCATCGCGATGCGATGATGCTGATCCTCGATAAGCCGGCGGGCCTTCCCGTTCATGCGGGGCCGGGCGGGGGCCCGAACCTCACCGATCACCTGACTGCACTGCGCTTCGGGCTGCCGCGCGATCCCGAACTTGCCCATCGCTTGGACAAGGATACGGCGGGATGCCTCGTGCTGGGGCGTCATCGTAAGGCGCTGGCAAGACTTGCTGATTTGTTCAAGGCGAGCGCGATTGCCAAGCGCTATTGGGCGGTTGTGGAAAGCGGGCCGGAGGCTGACGAGGGCGTGATCGATCTCGCCATTGCGCCGCGTGACCCGAAGCGCGGCTGGTGGGTGAAGGTAGACCCTAAGGGTCAGGCTGCCACGACGCGCTATAAAGTTTTGGCGCGCGGTGATGGACGGGCGGTTCTGGCCCTTGAGCCGGTGACAGGCCGGACCCACCAATTGCGCGTGCATTGTCAGGCGCTGGGTTTTCCGATCCTCGGCGATACCATTTATGGCTCAGCCCCGCGCTTCGGGGGGCCTGGCTTGCACCTGGTGGCGCGCTCGATTTCGATCCCGTTCGATCCGAAGCGGGCGCCTGTGACGGCGGTTGCGCCCGTGCCTGCCGCTATGCAGGCAGCGTTTCGGGCCGCAGGCCTTGATGATCTCGATCAGTCGGCGGATTCCCCAAAGGGCTAGGCCTCGCTAGAGTCGGGCAAATGACAAGAAACAGCATTGGAGGACGAGCCATGGGCGACCATCACGATAAGCTTGAGATCCGCGATCCCTTGGCTCGCGAGCGCGACCTTTTTGCCAAGCTGCCGGCAACGCTCGAAAGCGCGCTGAAAACGTCGGGTTGGAAGCGCCATCTGGGCAAGCTCAACCCGAAGCATGTGAAGACGCGCGCCGATCTCGCCAAGCTGCCGGTGATGCGCAAATCCGATTGGCCGGCCCTGCAAAAGGCGCAGCTCCCCTTCGGCGGGCTGGTACCGGGGAAACTCGGCTCGTTCTCCAGGCTCTTCACCTCACCTGGACCAATTTTCGAGCCTGAGCCGACGGGCGCCGATGTCTGGGGCATGGCGCGCGCGCTCACCGCTGCCGGCTTCAAGCGCGGCGATGTCGTGCTCAACACCTTCTCCTATCACCTCACCCCTGGCGGCTGGATCATGGATTCAGGTGCCCGTGCGCTTGGCTGTGCGGTCATTCCGGCGGGGCCTGGCAATACCGAACAACAGCTTGATCTCATTGAAGCCTATAAGCCTGGCGCCTATGTGGGCGTGCCCGACTTTCTGAAGATCCTCGTCGATACGGCGAAGGAGAAGGGGCGTGATGCCAGCAGCCTGACCAAGGCGCTGGTCTCGGGTGCGGCCTTCCCGCCCTCCTTGCAGGGCGAGATCAAGGCGCGCGGGATCGATGCCTATCAGGCCTATGCCATCGCCGAATGCGGCGTCATTGCCTATGAGACAGAGGCGCGGCAGGGGCTCGTCTTGAACGAGGGCATCATCCTGGAAATCGTGCGCCCGGGCACGGGCGATCCTGTCGCCGAGGGCGAGGTGGGCGAAGTGGTGATTACGGTGCTCAACCCGCACCATCCCTTGATCCGCTTCGCGGTGGGCGATCTGACCGCCATCCTGCCGGGGGTGAGTCCTTGCGGCCGCACCAATACCCGCATCAAGGGCTGGATGGGCCGAGCGGATCAGACCGCGAAGGTGAAGGGCATGTTCGTGCGCCCCGAGCAGGTGGCCGAAATCGTCAAGCGCCATCCCGAAATCGCCAAGGCAAGGCTCGTGGTGTCGCGCGCGGGCGAAACGGACGCCATGACCTTGAAGGTCGAGGCGGCAGAAGGCGGCAGCGCTTTGACCGATGCGGTGGAGGCGAGCCTCCAAGCGGTGACCAAGCTGAAAGGTGCTGTGGAACGGGTCGCGCCCGGCGCGCTGCCCAATGACGGCAAGGTGATCGAGGACGCGCGGCCCGTTTAATAGGGCCGCGGCCCCGCTCAGGTGCCGCGACGCGGCACGGTCGCCAGGAACTCCTGGAACTCCCGCTTCCAGAACCGTGCAAGCGCCGTCGTGCCATGGCCTCGCGTCTCGGCGCTTGCCGGAATGAGGAGGAGCCGCGCACCGGGAATGCGGGCGATCTCGCGCTCCATCAGGCCGGTTTCCGGCGGGTTGCGCTCATCGTCGGCCGAATTGATCGCAAGCAGCGACGCGCGAATGCGGTTGAGCTGGGGCGCCGGGTTATAGTCGCGTGACGCATCCCATTGATAAAGAAAGTCATTGGCGTCGGCCGTGAAGGGCTGGGCGAGACGATCATCCAAGAGCTTGTCGGCGGCAGCGCGGCTGGGCGCCATGGCCTGATAGGCGAGTGTGCCGCCATTGGTGGCGATGCCGTAGAAGACATTGGCGACGCGGATGGCGCTGGGCTGGGTCGTATAGTCACCGCCCTTCCATTCGGGATCGTTGCGGATCGTGTCGATGATAAGCCGGCGCATCATCCAGTTGCGGCTCGACATTTCCGTGGGTTGGGACGCCATGGGGACCAGTGCATCCATGGCGTCTGGGTATTTTACACCCCAGAGCCAAGTCATCATTCCGCCCATGGAATTGCCGATAATGACCCGCAGGCGGCGAATGCCGAGGCCTTCGGTGACGAGCCGATACTGCGCATCCACCATGTCGTCATAGTTATAGCGGGGAAAGCGAGCGCGCAGACCGTCAGAGGGCTTCGATGAGGCGCCTGCGCCGATAGCATCGGGGATGATGATGAAATAGCGCTTGGCATCAAGCGCTTGGCCGGCTCCGAACAGTTCTCCAGCGAATGCGGGGTTGACCATGCCGGCGCCGGTGCCGGCCGTGCCGTGCAAGATCAGAACGGGCTCGCCGGTGGGTTCGCCGATGGTGCGATAGCCGATCTTCAACTCGGTCATCACCTCGCCGGTGTGGAAGCGGAAGTCGCGGGCGACAAAGGTGCCGACCTTCGGGGCGGACATGTCCTGCGCATAGGCGGCAGGTGCCACCACCACCAGAGCGAGGGACAGAATCCGGATGAGATTTGAAATGAGGGTCATGGCGTTCTCCCGTCGCATCTCGATTCTGCGGCTTCTAGCGGCCTGTCGATGATGCTTATGTCCCTGAGTATTGCGTTGCCGCGCTGATGCGACAAGCTGTTTTGCCGCTCGTCTGTTCAGCGCGAGGGCTGCGCTGCAACCGCGATGGCCATGAGGGTGCGGTTGACGATGGCATCCGCAAGCGCGGCCTTCACACGGGTCTCGAAGGTGGCGGTTGCGACCCGCTGGATCATCCGTTCGAGTTTTGCTGCGGACCACAGACGAAGCTGACGCTCCATTAGATCGCGGCGCTTATAGAAGACTTTCGGCTCGATCCGATCCACCGCCTGGCCAACGGCAAGGCCGCGCTCTACGGCCACGCGGGCCTTGTGCAGCGTCATGAGATGGCGGCTCATGGCGCTCAGAATTTGGGGGATAGCGACGCCGGCGGCTGCGGCCTTTGCGAGCAGGCGATCAAGGGTCGCGCGGTCGCCACCGGCTGCTGCATCGATGATGGCATCAAGCCCAATGGCTGCGGCGTCCCCGCTCACCGCCTCCACGTCCGCCGCCGTGATGCGCGGCGTGCCCATGGCATAGAGGCAAAGTTTGCGGATTTCTGCGCGGGAGGCTGCCCGATCGCCGCCAAGCGAGAGCAGCAAGAGGTCCACCGCGTCGCGGTCGATCTCAAGGCCGGCGTCGCGGGTTTCGCTGGCGATCAAGGCCCTGAGATCGCCAACGCCGGCGGAATAGCAGGCGATCGCGGCCAAGCGCGGTGACTTCTCGGCAAGTGCCCGCACAGGCTGGGTTTTCTTGAGAGTGCCCGCCTCAATCAGCACCATGCAGTCGCGCGCCTCAATGCTGAGGGCTGCCTCTAGGCTTTGAGTGAAGGGGCGATCACCGGCGCGCACCCAAATGAGGCGGCGCCCGCCAAACATCGGCAAGGTGCCGACCTCATCGGCGAGGCGGGCGGGATCGCTGGCGAGCGTATCGCCGTCCAGGCGGATGACGGCGAAGGGGTCGTTGAGATCATCAACGGCTGCTGTGGCGAGAAGACGAGACCGTTCTGAGACGAGGCCGAGATCAGGTCCATAGATCAGCACGAAGGGCCGGGAGGCATCGGGTTGGCGCAGGAAGCGCTCGACCCCATCGGCCTTAAGGGCCGTCATGAAGTTAAGCCTGGTTCTGCTGAGCGAGCCAAGTGGCAACCTGCAGAACCACCAGTTCGGCCAGGTTCTTCGCCGCGCGCTCTTGGGCATCAAGGATAGCGCGTTCAGCGGCCAAACGCTGCGTTCCCCGTGCAATAGAGCTGGTCGCAAAGGCGCTGCCGCGGTGCACGATCGTCTTTTTCTCTTTGTCCGTCACGGTGAAGTTGCCGATCAGGGTCAAGGATTGCGCCACCACTGCGCCCGAGCCCGTGTTCAGCAATTGCCAGACGCTGTCCCCCGAAATCCCCACTGAAACAACATGGGTGGGGTTCGCGGGCCTGCCGGCGCCACCCGACAACAGATAAATCATCTCATTGGTGAAGATGACACCGAGCCTGCCGCCGACGGGAGTGAAATCGACATTGGCGAGCTTGGCCTGCGTCGTCGCGTTGGGGGTACCCGCACCGGGCCCGCCAGAACTGCCCGCCAATACGCCGCGATCACCATAGACCGGCGTAAGACAGCCAGTCAGGCCCACGCCCGCGCCAATCAGCGCAAGGCTTCGCAAAACCGACCGGCGCGAGATCTCACCCGACGACATTGACGATCCTTTGCGGCACAACGATCACCTTCTTCACGGCTCGCCCCTCAAGGGCCCTTACCACCGCATCCAAGGCGAGAGCCGCCTCTTCGATATCCTTTTGCGGCGCGTCGCGTCGGACAGTCAAGTCCGCTCGCTTCTTTCCGTTAACCTGCACCGGCAACACGATGGTGTCCTCGATCACAAGCTCCGGATCGGCCAGGGGCCAAGCCTGTTCGGCCACAAGACCCTTGCCGCCGAGCATCGTCCAGCATTCCTCCGCCAGATGCGGCATCATGGGAGCCACCAGTTGCACGAGAATCATGGCGGATT
>JBAWYY010000180.1:0-6055 GCA_037143285.1 Alphaproteobacteria bacterium
GCATCGGGGCTTCCGCCTGCCGGCAATTCGCCGAAGCCGGCGCAACGGTTGTGGTGAGCTACAATTCCGATGCGGCGGGTGCGGCGGCGCTTGTCGCGAGCCTGCCCGGTTCCGGCCATATCGCTTCCCGCGTCGCGATGGAGGAGACCGCCTCCATCCAGGCGCTTGCCGATCAACTCGCAGCCAGCTTCGGCCGGGTCGATATCCTCGTGAACTCGGCCGGCTATACCAAGACGGTCGCCGCCAACGATCTCGACGCGCTCTCCGACGACATCATCGACGCCATGTTCCAGGTGAATTGGCGCGGGCCCTTCGCGGCGATCCGGGTGTTTCGCAAGCTGTTGGAGGCCTCCAATGATGGCCTCGTGGTCAATGTCTCCTCCATCGCCGGCATCACCGGCCAGGGGTCCAACATTGCTTACGCCGCAGCCAAGGCCGGCACCGATGCAATGACCAAGGCGCTGGCCCGGGTGCTCGCCCCCAAGGTGCGGGTGATGGGCGTCTCGCCCGGCGTCGTCGCCACCGATTTCGTCCCCGGTCGCGACGCGGCAGCGCTCGAAAAACTCTCCGGCGCCATTCCCTTGAAGCGGGTCGCAACGGCTGAAGATTGCGCCGACGCCATCGTCGCCTGCGCCACCCATCTCACCTATTCCACCGGCTCGACCATCCTTGTGGATGGCGGCCGGGTGCTCTGATTTCGAGGGAAACGTCCATGCGTCAGCCGCAGAAGAAAATCATCATCACGGCCGCCGTCACCGGCAATCTGACAACGCCGGATCAGACCCCGCATTTGCCGATTACGCCCGAACAGATCGCCGAGGCCTGTCTCGGCGCCGCGGATGCAGGCGCTGCCATCGCCCATATCCATGTGCGCCATCCCGGCAGCGGCCAGCCCTCCATGGAGCTCGGCCATTATCGCGAAGTGGTCTCGCTCATCCGCGCCAAGAACCGTGACCTCATCTTGAACCTCACCACCGGTCCCGGCGGACGCTTCGTGCCCTCGGAGGATGACCCAAAGGTGTTTGCGCCGGGCACAACACTGATGAACCCGGAAAAGCGGGTCGAGCATGTCTTGGCACTGAAACCCGACATCTGCACGCTTGACCTCAACACCATGAATTCCGGTGCGCAGGTGGTGATCAACACCCCGCGCAATGTGGCGCGCATGGCCAAGGTGATCCGCGCAGCCGGCGTGAAGCCCGAGATCGAATTGTTCGATTCCGGCGACATCGCGCTGATGCATGACCTCATCGCCGCAAATGAGATCGAGGGCTCCATCCTCTGCTCCATCGTGATGGGGGTGAAATACGGCTTCCAGCCGAGCCCCGAGACCGTGCTCTATGCGCGCAACCTCTTGCCCGAGAATGCGGCCTTCACCGCTTTCGGCATCGGTCGCTGGTCCTTCCCCATGGTGGCGCAGAGCTATCTCGCCGGCGGCCATGTTCGGGTTGGCCTTGAGGATGCCGTCTATCTCGATCGGGGTGAGCTCGCAGTCTCTAACGCCGTGATGGTCAAGAAGGCCCGCCGCATCGTCGAGGATCTCGGCGGCCAGATCGCTACCATCAAAGAGGCCCGCGCCATGCTGGGCCTGCCGGATCATGCCCGCGACCTCGCTGAGGCCGCCTAAGCCCCTTCGCTTCCATCGATCTTGAGATCTGCCATGACCGCCGCTGCCCCTCTTGCTTCCGTCTCTCCGAAGACAGCTCGCGCCCTGCGGCTTACCGCCAAGGCCGACAGCCCTGAAACCGTCGCACCGGCGATTGCGAACCAGCCGCTGGCAGCGCTCACTGCCAGCGATGTGCTGGTGGAGGTGCGGGCAGCCGCTGTGAACCCTTCGGACGTTAAAGCCGCCATCGGCATGATGCCCTATGCGGTCTTCCCCCGCACACCCGGTCGCGATTTCGCCGGCGTCGTGCTTGAAGGCCCGAGCGACTGGGTCGGCCGCGAGGTCTTTGGCTCCTCGGGTGATCTCGGCATTCGGCGCGATGGGACGCATGCCTCCCACCTCGTGGTGGAAGCGGCAGCTTTGGTCGCAAAGCCCGCGCGGCTCAGCCTCAATGAGGCTGCCGGCATCGGCGTTCCCTTCGTCACCGCGCAGGAAGGCTTTCGCCGCGCCGGCATGCCGAAGGCCGGCGAGACCGTTCTGATCCTCGGCCTCAACGGCAAGGTTGGCCAAGCCGCCGCCCAAATCGCCGCTTGGCAGGGCGCGCGGGTCATTGGCGTGGTGCGCAAGGCCGAGGGTTTTGCAGGCCCCGCCCATGTGCCGGTTGAGGTGATCTCCTCGGAAGACGGCGATGTCGCCGCCCGCGTGCGGGAAATGACCGGCGGGCGTGGTGCCAATATCGTCTACAACACGGTGGGCGAACCCTATTTCGAGGCAGGTGTGAAGGCGCTCGCGATCCTCGGACGGCTCATCATCATCGCCTCCTTCAAACAGCCGGTCGCCTTCGACATCTTTGCCTTCTATCGCGGGCGGCACACCTTTGTCGGCATCGACACGCTGGCGCTTTCCTCAGTTGCATCGGGTGAAGTCTTGCGCGAGCTCGCGCCGGGCTTTGAGAGCGGCAAGCTCAGTCCTTTCCCCATCGAAGATCGCGCCATCTATCCGCTTGAAAAAGCGCACGAGGCTTATTTGGCGGTGATGGGCTCATCACGCGACCGCGTCATTTTCCTGCCCAACGGGTGAAGCCATGCATGTCAATCGTCTGAGTGATCTGAAACCCTATCAGGCCCCCGGCCACCACGACATGCGGATGTTCCGCGTGCAGGGGCGGGAAGCCGGCCCATCGGAAACCATGTGGCTCGGCATGAGCCAGCTTCTGCCCGGCGGGCATATCGATCTCTCGGCGAGCCCGGAGGAAAAGTTCTACGTGGTGCTGGAGGGTGAGATCACCTTCTCCAATGGCACGGAGACGGTGACGCTTGGCCCCTGGGACTCGCTTCGGATCGCGCCTCACGAGCCGCGCGCCCTCTCAAACGCTACCAATCGACCGGCAACCGTGCTGCTCGCCATGCCCTTCCCCAAGGCGTGAGCGCGCATCCGATCACAGCTTGTCGACAGCTAATCCACCGACCTGCCCACAGAAGATGAGCGCCGAAAATGGCGCCGCCCCACCCGCCCCGAGGAGGCACTCATATGTCCGGCATCCCATCGACACTGGCATCCCCCGCGCTCGACCGCCGCTCCCTTCTGCTTGGCGCCGGTGCTTTGGCGCTTGCGGCGCCTAGCCTCGTCGGCACGGCTCATGCGCAGGCCTATCCCTCCACCATGGTGCGGTTGATCGTGCCGTTCACCGCGGGGTCGATGACCGATATTCTCGCCCGCTCGCTTGCCGAAAAACTGCGCGAGAAATGGGGTCAGAACGTTATCGTTGAGAACCGTCCGGGCATTTCCGGCACCGGCGGCGTGGCGCGCTCGGCACCCGACGGGCTCACGCTCATGCTGACCTCCAACGGTCACGCGGTGATTAAGGCTGTGAACCGCGAGATCACCTTCGATCCCGTGACCGACTTCGTGGCGATAGCCAAGGTCGCCTCCATGCCGTCGATCCTGATCGCCCCGCCTGACGGTCCGATTGACAGCTTGGTGAAGCTCATTGCGGCCGCCAAAGCCCAGCCGGGCGCGCTGAATTATGCCTCCGCCGGGCTCGGCTCCTCCACCGGCATTGCGGCGGAAGTGCTGCGGGCCGCGACCGGCCTCTCCATGGTGCTCGTGCCCTATCGCGGCATGCCGGAGAGCCAGACCGCGGTGCTGCGCGGCGATGCGGCCATGGCCTTCACCTTCTTCAATGTGGGCGGCGATCTTATCCAGGCAGGCCGTTTGCGGGCGCTCGCGGTCACTGGCGAAACGCGCATGGCGCAACTGCCTAATGTGCCGACCTTCCGCGAGGCGGGCCTTGCCGACTTCACCTATGACGCTTGGTTTGGCGTGCTCGGTCCTGCGGGCCTGCCCAAAGCGATCGTCGACAAGGTCAATGCCGATATCAACGCAGCCCTGATGGCTGACGATATGAAGACCCGCTTCACCGGCCAGGGCGTCAATCTCCAGGGCGCAACGCCGGAGGCTTTTGCCGCAACGCTGAAGGCCGATGCCGAGCGCTACGGCCCGCTGGTGCGCGGGCAGGGGAGCTGAGGCGACCCGTTCTCCGCAGCATTCGAAAAAACAAAGACCATAAGGTCGACACCCGAGGAAACGTCATGACTGAAACGCTCAATCCCACTCGCCGTGGTCTTCTGGCGGCCTCGGCCTTAGCGGGCGTAGCCGCAACGCTCCCGACGGGCTCGACAGCGCTCGCGCAGCAATCCGCAGCATCGCCCGATCGGCCGATCCTCATCCGCGGCGCTCGGGTCCTGTCCATGGATCCCGCCATCGGGGATCTCGCCGTTGGCGATGTTCTGGTCGAGCGCGGCGTCATCCGTGCGGTCGGTGCGCGCGTTGATGCGCCCGAAGGGGCGCTGATCCTTTCCGGGGCCGGCCGCGTCGTGATGCCCGGCCTCGTCAATGGGCACGTCCATCTCGCCCAGAGCATGCAGCGCGGCCTTTCGACCGAGCATTCCTTCGGCGGCTACTTCCAGACCATCGTGTTGCGCCATTCCAATCGCATGACGCCCGATGACGTTCGCCTCGCCGATCATGCCGGCGCGCTCGAACAGATCGCGGCCGGTACGACCACCGTGATGGATTGGAGCCGCGAGACGATGTCGCCGGAGCATGCCGATGCGGCGGTGGAAGGTCTTGCCGCTGGCGGCATTCGGGCTGTTCTCGCCTATACCGCGCCGCCGATCCCGCAGGGCGGTGACGCCGAGGCGATCAACGGTCGCATGATCGCCCATGCGCGGTCCCTGTTGAATGGGCGGCTTGGGGGCGCGGGCCTCATCTCGCTTTGGACCTGTCTGCAGGGTCCGGACTTCCTGCCGCTCGACCCGGCGCTTGCGGATATGCGCCGCTTGGCGGCACTCGGTGTGCCCATCGCCATTCACACGGGTGCTGCGATTTACGCCGCGCGCAAGCCGCGCCTCATCGCTCAATTGGACGCAGCCGGCCTCCTCAATGAACGGCTTCAGATCGTCCATTCCAACCTTCATGAGGACGACGAGTATAAGCTCGCCGCCGATAAGGGCGCGGCGCTTTGCTCGACGCCTGAGGTGGAACTGCGCATGGGCCATGGCCATCCCGCTTTCTTCAAGGCGGCGGCTGCCGGCATGCGCGTCTCGGTTGGCACCGACATCCCCTCCATGGTCGGCGGCGGGATGCTGCCGCAATTGCGTGTGGCGCAAGCCATCGAACATCACCGGATCAACCAAGCCAATATCGCCGCAGGGCGGCCTGTGCCCAACCCGCCGGCGGTCACGCCGCGGCAGATGCTCGCCTTCGGGACCAGCGAGGGTGCGCGCGGCCTCGGCCTTGATCGCGTGACCGGCTCGCTCACCGCCGGCAAACGCGCGGACCTCCTTCTGGTCCGCGTGGATGCGCCGCTGACGGCTCCCGTCAGCGATCCGGCAGGCGCCGTGTTGTTGCAGGCCAGCGCCGGCGAAATCGAGACCGTGATGGTCGATGGTCGCCTGCGCAAACATGACGGCAAGCTGGTCGATCCCGATGCCGCATCGGTCTTTGCGCGCCTGCAAGCCCGCGCAGAGGTTATGGCCGAGGCTGCACGGCGCGGCTGAGACCTCCCGAGCATAGGGTCGGGCGAGTTTAAGCCCGTCTCAGTCGGTGCTAGTTTCCATCAGATCTCCCCGCCATTGGCTCTCATAAGCCACTGGCGGGGACTGGTGATGTTCTGGTCCTGACTGGTTTCCCGCCCCATGCGCCTCTGGCTGAAAGACCCCCTCGCCATTCTGGCACCCGGCGCTGAGCGCGGCGTCGTGATTGATGGTGGGCGCATTGTTCAACTGGTGCCGGCGGGTGCGCCTGACATTCAGGCCGATCAGGTCTTTGATGCCTCGCGGCATGTGGTGCTGCCGGGCCTTATCAACACGCACCACCATTTTTATCAGACGCTGACCCGCGCCCACCCGAAAGCGATCAATCGCGAGCTCTTCCCCTGGCTCACCG